>CAZEWB010000441.1:0-3979 GCA_964515655.1 uncultured Bacteroidales bacterium | reverse complement strand
TAAAGATAATTAACAAAAAAAGTTAACGTACGTAACTTTAATTTTCGTATTTTCGTATAAAATACGTTTAGCGTACGGCGCATGTTTTTTGTTGATGACTTCTTACAATATCTGTCTTTCGAAAAAAGATTCTCGCGGCACACTGTCACAGCGTACCGAACCGATCTGACACAATTTTTTATTTTCCTTGGCGATTCCGTTACTTCTGTTTCCGATATACGTTCACGCAATATCAGGGACTGGATCATTTCATTGTCTGATAACGGGACAACTCCCAGGAGCATCCGCCGCAAGATCGCATGTCTTAATTCGTATTTTCGCTGGCTGATAAGAAATAACCAGGCCTCCGCCAACCCGTGCAAACTTATCACTCTCCCGAAAACCTCAAAGACATTACCCGAATTCGCAGAGGAAAAAAAACTCAACAGCGTTCTCGACGTCTACCCTTTCGAAGATGATTTCGAAGGAACACGGAACCGCCTTATAATAGAAGTTTTCTACTCTACCGGAATCCGCCTCAGTGAACTTATAGAGCTTGGCATTAAGGATGTTGACCTTAAAGAAAGATACATCCGCGTCATCGGAAAACGTAATAAGGAAAGACTAATCCCAATCACTTCGCGTATTTCGGAAATGATCCGGAACTATTTCATATTCCGCAATGAGATCAATCCGGGTTGCAAAAATATTTTCGTTAACAAAAACGGAAAGTCCTTATATCCCAAACTCGTTTACCGTTTAATTCATCAATTCCTCACCGTTGCTTCTACACTTACAAGGAAAAGTCCACACATTCTCAGGCATACTTTTGCCACACACATGCTGAATAATGGCGCCGATATTAATGCAATAAAGGAGTTGCTTGGTCATTCGAGCCTTGCAGCCACCCAGGTCTATACCCATAATTCTTTCGAAAAACTTAAAACCGTTTACCAGCAAGCCCATCCAAGGGCATAGTCAACATAATTCACATAACTAAAAAGGAGGATGTTTTATGAACATTAAAATCCAATCGGTCCATTTCAACACCGACAGTAAACTGGAAGAACACATCGAACAGAAAGTCGGAAAGCTTTTGCAGAGAAACGAAGATGTTCTCTCTGCCAACGTAACTCTAAAACTCGACAAGAGTGAAGTTGCCGACAACAAGATCGCTGAGATCAGGATCGAGATTCCCGGAAACGACATTTACGCAAAAAAACAGTCAAAAACCTTCGAGGAAGCAACAGACGTTGCAATCGAAGCAGTTCGCAGACAACTAAAAAAGTTCAAGGAAAAACGAAGGGACAGTAAAAAGAGATAACCGAAGGGGGAGCAAAAAAGAGCGAGAATGAGAGCGAAGAGCGATCAATCTCGCTCTTTTTTTCTTCGCTCTCGTTCTGTTTCTCGCTCTGATTGATAGTTCTCTTTATTATATATATCTATTAAGGTTATTTTTCTGAATGATTAACTCACTTCCGGAATCATTCTTAACAGTACTCACAACTCTACTACTTTATCGAAACCCGAAATAAAACTACAAATATCAATTTCCTAATCTCAAATAAATCCCAATTCCAAAATTTCAAATCACAAACAAATTCCAATTTCAAAAAAGTGAAATTCAAAACGGGTTTTGAATTTGGTGCTTGTCATTATGGATTTATTTGAAAATTGATGCTTGATCTTTGGATCTTATTTGACTATTTTTTCCGCACTCACCTTAAAATACGTAAGCCGTCCGATCTGCATTTCCTTGTTCTGCATAGATAACGCCATGAGTTCATCAAGAGTGACCTGGATGTAGGCCATAATATCATCGTAAACCGGATCGTTGTCGAAGACCTTTACCCAGAACTTATCGCCTTTGCTTACGCACAATTCGCCACTGTCATCGAGCCAGGCTGCCGAATAACTATTTTTCATTATTGGCGAAACGTAAAAATAATCCACCCTTTCGTTTTCGGATGCCATCACTTTCCATACCGGATCAGGCGGAGCGCCGGAAAGAAGGTTGTAATCCCACTGGTCACCCTCAAAATCAGTATCCATAACCCTTACGCCACTTACAAGAACTTTGAAATATTCCCTGGGAGGAACGTTAACATTTACTGGAAGTATTGAATCGCCTGTTATCTTTAGCCTGTAGCCATTTTCGGCAAATGTTGCCGTGTCGTTTTGCCATGCAGAAAGTTTCAGGTTGATGCTATAACTGTCCTCATTTAAGTTCATTGAATAATAAGGGATGTGAATGTGTTTAACACAAATACCCTGGGTCTGTATCCCTGCCCTGAAGCCGGCGCTGCCATTTTTAAGAATGTATGAACCTGTTGATTTAACTGCCGGCACGGGCTTTTTACCACTCAGGATCTCTATGTCAATACAAGCAGTCGCCGGCGCCTGACGATCATGGAAAATTGTATCGTAAACATGTTTGGTGGAAAGCATAAGGTACACGCCCTGCACCCCGCCTACATTGGTGTCGGGCACAAGTTTAAGTATTAAGATTTTAAGGGAATCTTTCTGGGCGAATGCGTTCGGCAGAATTATCAATAAAAACAATATTGTAAATAAGTGTTTCATATTGCAAATATAAATATTCGCAAGCAACTTTTTATATCGCTAATTAGGGCAAACGCATTAAAAACCACAAGTAGTCTGCACTTTTACTAAAGCCTTATTGCCGGGGGCAGTCTCAAAACCCCACAAAACAAACTCCTTGTCATTCTGAGCAGAGCGAAGAATCTCATTATCAGAACACTTTAGATCCTTCTCTTCGATCAGGATGACAAAAAGTGGGATTTTGAAACAATCAACTTTAAAAACAAAAAAAGCGCGTCATTGCAAGGAGGCAGGGTAAAGCAATGAATTGCATTAAGGTTTTGCTGACGAAGCAATCTGCATGTGCGGCGGAAAACACCTATATACAATCCTGTATGTCCCCATACATGCCTGCGCACTGAGATTGCTTCGCATTGCTTTAATGTCCCGCTCAACTCAACAGATACGCTGCAACGCTCGTATGACGGTTGGGTGTTTTTTGTTGTGATTGAAAATTATATGCGTTGACCATGACAAAGGATAGAGCAAATGAAGAAATGAATTCTTACGAAGGAAAAACATCAGCAATAATATTTTTCTTATTCAATAAAAGTCTTATCTTTGTATATTATTAATACACTGTATATGAAAACAATAGTTTTTACTCTTATGATCGCTTTTAATTCGGTATTACTTTTTGCACAATGTAATCCGGATGCCGGTAGTGATGATCAGATTTGTGGTAATGAATACACACTTCAAGGTAGTATAGGTATAGTCGGTTCAGAAATTTTATGGACATCACCAATGCCTGGAGTTCTATTTGAAAATCCAAATAGCCTGACAACAAATACAAATATTCCAGTATTTACAGGATTTAGCCAGATAGTAACATTTGTTCTTACTGAAACAAATACAACCGCTTCATGTACTGCAAGTGATACAGTTCAAATAACATTTTACTCTATACCACACCCCGATGCAGGCCTCGACCAGGACATATGCGGCAAATACGTAGAACTGTATGCCAGCACCACTCCGGGTACCGATGGGTATTGGCAGAGCATACTTAATGCATGGTACGATCCTTCGGTATGGCCGGGAGATACTGTAGCCTGCATGCCATGTTCCAACGATTCCAGTGTTGTCGCTTATTACCCATCACAAAATGACACCGTGACCTATTACTGGATGGAGTTTAACGGCCAGTGCTACGGCTACGATTCGGTAAACATATACTTTGGTTCCATACAGGCTGCCAATCCGCTGGTGGATCCTGCAGACAGTACGAACTGCGGCCGCAACACAGACATTCTTGTAGCCCAGGAACCTACGTATGGCGACGGTTACTGGTACGATTCGGTTCCCCTTACGCAGTTCTACCCGAACAACTTTAACGATAACCCTGATTCCACTGTAATATCGAACTCATCGTACGGGATGCACTACTTCTACTGGG
>CAZEWB010000440.1:0-3981 GCA_964515655.1 uncultured Bacteroidales bacterium | reverse complement strand
GACGAAGATTATTTTACTTCATCGGACGTTAGTGTCGACCCCAACCCAACAGATGGCAGATTCTCGTTTAAATACAAACAGGGAATAAAATCTGTTGAAATTTTAAATGTTTTAGGTGAAAGAGTTAATATAATCAAACCTGAAACTTTCAGTTCCCTAATTGAAGTTGATTTATCTGATGTATCCAAAGGTATATACCTGATGAAGGTAGATAATGGTCATAATACCTGTATTAAAAAAGTGGTTCTTGATTGATAAACTTTTATTAACTCTTCGAATTGCCACGTAGTGGCAAAATATTTATAAAAACATCAACACAATTAATAATTGTCCCAGCGGGACAAAACATTACCGGGCTGTTCTGTCCCTACAGGACAGTTGAGTTGTATTAGTTGGTTTTTATAAATATTTGATCCCTCTGGGATCTGAACAGGACAGTAAAGTTAAACATCAAAACATTTTTAAGAATTTTTTTAAAAAAAAAGGGCCACCTTCCGGCAGCCCTTCTTCTTTTTTGGAAAATATTTTACGCCCCCAGCGTAGCCACCATTACCGCTTTAATAGTGTGCATGCGGTTTTCGGCCTGGTCGAATACAAGTGAATTTGAACTTTCAAAAACTTCTTCGGTGACTTCTACACCATTTTTCAGACCAAAGTCTTCCGAGACCTGTTTGCCTACTTTTGTATTCGCATTATGGAATGCAGGTAAGCAATGCATAAACTTAACATTGGCATTGCCGGACTTTTTCATAATGTCAGCATTGACCTGGTAAGGTTTAAGTAATTTAATACGCTCTGCCCATACTTCTTTGGGTTCGCCCATTGATACCCAAACGTCGGTATGAATATATTCTACGCCCTTTACTGCTGCTGCGGGATCTTCGGTAATGGTCACACGTGCACCGGATTCTTTTGCAATTTCCCTGCAGGTTTTAATGAGGTCTGCATCCGGCCATAATTTTTTCGGAGCGCCGATACGCACGTCCATTCCTAACATAGAGCCGATGACCAGAAGCGAACGTCCCATATTAAAACGTGCATCTCCAAGATATGCGTATGATATTTTTTCGAGTGGATTATCGGAATGTTCCATCATAGTAAGAATATCAGCAAGAATTTGTGTGGGATGCCATTCATTTGTCAATCCATTCCAAACGGGAACACCTGCAAACCGGGCAAGTTCTTCGACAATTTCCTGGCCAAAACCACGATATTCTATACCGTCATACATTCTGCCCAGAACTCTTGCAGTGTCTTTAACAGTTTCTTTATGCCCCATCTGGCTGCCCGTAGGTCCCAGATATGTAACATGAGCCCCCTGATCAAGTGCGGCAACCTCGAAAGCACAGCGTGTACGGGTTGAATCTTTTTCGAAGATCAAAGCAATGTTTTTGCCTTTTAAACGGGGTTGTTCAGTACCCGCATATTTTGCGTTTTTCAGTTCTTTGGAAAGTTTCAGAAGAAATACCAGTTCTTCTTTGGTAAAATCCAGCTCTTTTAGAAAACTTCTGTTCCTTAAATTGAAAGCCATAAATCCTCCTTATGTTTTATTGTTAAATTATCCTTTATAAATACGTGTGCCTGCGGCCGGATTATGCAGCTGACCTGCCTCGGTTATTATAGCCTCTTTACCGCCATTCTCGACAAACTGTATGCATGCCCTGATCTTGGGAGCCATACTTCCTTCGGTGAACTGCTTTTCGGCAAGGTATTTCTTTGCGTCGTTTATGGTAAGCTTTTCGAGCTTGATCTCATTCGGCTTGTTAAAGTTGATGCAGACGTTTGGAACATCAGTAAGGATAAAGAACTCGTCTGCATGTATCTGTGTTGCAAGCAGCGCTGATGCCAGGTCTTTGTCAATAACAGCATCAATACCTTCCAGTTTGTTTGGTTCAACATAGAAAACCGGGATACCACCGCCACCTACAGATATAACAATGTTACCATCGCGGGCGAGCTTCTCAATTGACTTGCGGTTACCTATCCGGGTCGGTACAGGTGAAGCTACTACTTTGCGCCAGCCTCTGCCTTTCGGATCTTCGGCAAACACGCTTTTCCCTTCTTTCTTTAATACTTCAACTTCCTCTTTAGTGTAATACGGGCCAATGGGCTTGGTGGGATTTGAGAAAGCGGGGTCATCCTTTTCTACCAGAACTTCAGTGATAAGAGTAATGATGTCCCTTTCCATGTTATTGGCTTCAAGCACATTTCTGAGCTGTTGTTCGATAATGTAACCGATAAGTCCCTGACTGTATGCGCCGCAGATATCCAGCGGCATTTCGGGTATGCCAAACATTTTGGCTCCGGCAATGTTCTGCAGAAGGATATTTCCTACCTGGGGACCGTTTCCGTGAGTGATCACAAGGTTGTATCCATTCTTAACAAGTCCGAGCAATTTATTGCAGGTATCGTAAGAGTTAGCTTCCTGTTCGCCGATCGTACCTTTCTGTCCCGCCCTGAGTAATGCATTGCCACCAAAGGCAACTACTGCTAGTTTATTCATAACACTGTCATTAAATTTACGGCAAAACTAAATATTTTCGTTTAAAAAAAAATGATGTAGGCGATTTTGATTGAATATGTTTATTACTTTTGCAAAAAATACTCAATCCGCCTTTGACGGATTAGCAAAAAAATGTCAAACCAAAGTTAATACATTGAAAAATGAAAACACGTTACGTTGACCTGATTGAGCAAACTTTTGAGTTTCCGCAGGACGAATTCTCCGTTCATGACTTCGAACTCTCCTTCCGTGACATTCCATTAATGGATTTAATCAAGCAGTATGGAACACCTCTAAAAATTACATATCTGCCAAAAATAACCGAACAGATACAGAAAGCAAAGAGGTTTTTCAATGTGGCAATAGCAAAAACCGATTACAACGGTGAGTATCACTATTGTTACTGCACAAAGAGTTCTTACTTTTCATTCGTCCTCGAGGAATCTCTAAAGAACGATATAAACATCGAGACTTCATCGGCTTTTGACTTTCCTATACTGGAACGGCTGAATGACATAGGGACAATAAATTCGGATAACTACATTATCTGCAATGGTTTTAAAAAGCCGCTCTATCTGCAGTATATAAGTGAGTTCATTAACAGCGGATTCCACAATACCATACCAATACTGGACAATAAGAATGAACTTCAGTATTACGAGAAAAACGTTAAGGTCAAATGTAAGATCGGTATCCGTATCGCCTCCGAGGAAGAGCCTTCGTTCCAGTTTTATACATCCCGCCTTGGATTCAGGTATAACGATATAGTTGATTATTATAAAGAAAGGATAAAGAACAATCCCAAGATCGATCTTAAAATGCTTCACTTCTTTATTAATACAGGGATTAAAGATACGGCATATTACTGGAGTGAGTTAAACAAAGCAGTTACACTATACTGTGATCTGAAAAAGATATGTCCCGAACTTGATTCGCTTAATATCGGAGGAGGGTTCCCTGTAAAGAACAGTCTTGCTTTTGATTTTGATTACGAATATATGGCCGAAGAGATCGTTGCCCAGATAAAACGTTCGTGCGAACAGGCCGGCGTTCCCGAACCTGACATTTTTACTGAATTCGGACAGTTTACCGTGGGCGAGAGCGGAGCAGTGCTTTTTAACATTCTTGACCAGAAAAAACAGAACGACCGTGAGTTATGGAACATGATCGACAGTTCGTTTATGACCACCTTGCCTGATATCTGGGCTATGAACCAGAGATTCATACTTCTGGCAGTGAATAACTGGGATCAGCCTTACGAAAGGGTCTTTCTTGGCGGGCTTACCTGCGACAGCCAGGATTACTACAGTGAAGAAGCCCATGTGAATGCAATATTCCTTCCGAAATACGATGAGGAGAATCCTCTTTACATCGGATTCTTCCATACGGGAGCTTACCAGGAATCTCTCGGAGGTTACGGGGGAATTCAGCATTGCCTGACTCCTGCGCCAAACCAAAACCCAAACACACCCAACACA
>CAZEWB010000439.1:0-4010 GCA_964515655.1 uncultured Bacteroidales bacterium | reverse complement strand
TTTTGTGTTATTATATTTTTATTGGTAAGGATATTAGTATTATTTTGAACTTTATGATTTGTTTGTAAAGTGTCTGAATCATCGGTAACGGATGGTTGCCCGGTATTCAGGAAAGATACAATAAAATAAGAGATAACAACTAATAAAACGATAAAGATGATTATATACAGGTATTTAAATCTACCTTTTTTTGAATGCCCTGCATCTTTTTTCCCACTTTTCTCTGCTATATAATCATAGCTTGTAAAATCGCATAAAAACAAAGTGATATTGTCGGTACCGCCTGCTTTATTTGCTTCTTCAATAAGGGTCTTACCGCATTCCTGAATATCTGTTTTATTTTTAAAAATCTGTTCGATTTGATTGTCCTGCAGCATCCCGTTCAGCCCGTCTGTGCATAGCAGTAACCTGTCGTTACGGTTTATCTGAAAATAAGTATAACTGTCAATGTTAACTTTCGGAGGATGGTCGGGTGAGCCAAGACTGTTGGTGATAAGATTTCTTTCTGGATGAAAAAACGCCTGCTCGTAAGTGATTCTTCCCAGATCAACCAGTTCCTGAACGTAACTGTGATCTTTGGTAACCTGCTGCAGTTGTCCGTTGCGGAACAAATAACAGCGGCTGTCGCCCACCCAGGCAACATGAACCGTTTTTTCAAGAATCCACGCCAGAACAATAGTAGTACCCATGCCTTTGGTTTCAGGCTCCTTCATCTGATGTGAAACCAGAGATTCATGGCTGTTAATAATGGAGGTAAAAAGAAAATTCCTGATTTTTTGCTCATTCTTCAGAGTGTCGGGGGTAAATGCCGAAGTAAAATGATCGCTAACGTTCTGACAAGCAAGTGAGGAAGCAACCTCCCCGGCATTTGCACCTCCCATTCCGTCTGCAATAATCAGCAGAGTGCCTGGCACTTTCGGTTCTGTAACCTCAAGAACTACCTCATTATTATGAAGCCATTTCTTCGAAGGAATGTCGGCCCCCAGCAGGTAGTAATCTTCATTATGTTCTCTTTCCAATCCCACATCAGTAAGAGCAATAATCCGGTACAGAGGCAATGAATTACTCATATCTATTAAAATGCATTTATGGTTTTTGCTTCAATATGATTTGAGCTTTACACTCCCTCGCTTTGTTCCTTTTTTCTTTCCATTTTTTCAAACTGATTTCTAAATTGAAAAAACATGCTTTGTTCTGATCAGTTGCAACAGCAGAATTACATTCTTTACATTTCCTTATTTCTGCCTTTCTTTCCTGAGGGTCAGCAGCAATTATTTTCCACGGTTCGGTTTCGGGAATGGATTCTACATAATAATTAATAAGTCTTTTATTATAGATACCTAGAAAGTCCACCTGCATGTTTCCCCCGGGAAGAGTATCTGAAACATAAATACCACCCAGAATATTTTTAATTTCAATATTTTTTTCAACTTTTCCCGAAATAGCTCCGTTTTCATCTTTCCTGAAATTAGGTGAGGGTTTGATTACCAGCAAATCAATTTTTGAATTTTCATTTGAAGCAAGTTCATTTTGCGTGTAAGCCACCACCAGCCATCCGTTGGCATCCGTATTTTTACAAATGAAAGGGAGCCCGCAGGAAAATATTTTTAACTGATAATAAGTTACAGGTATGTCTTTAAGAACTTTATCCTGATTTTCCTGGGAACATATTTCCATATCCCATGTCACAAAATCTTTACCTGCGACCGGACGTACAGCGACTTTTGACAAAACTGGTTTAAAAGATTTGTCGTCTTTATATGTAGAAAAATTGGGGTCCGATTTCCATGGAGTTCTTACATCTGCACAGCACCATAACCTGTTTCCGGATAAAACAGCCAGACAATAGATTCTTCCGAAATAGTCGTTGTTCTTAAAACCATACTGCATGGGGTTTTCTTTGTTCGCATCCTCTATAAGATAATCCTGCCGGATAATATATAATGAATTTTCAGTCGAACTTAATATTTCCTTTTTCTTTTCGGCTATGTCCTTAGTATCAATCTGCGAATGCAATAACCCGGAAAAAAGTAAAATATACAGCGCTGTTATAAAGATTCGTTTCATGGTTTCTTAAAATAAAAAATCACTGAATGGCAGATAAAGGTAAAACAATAGTTTTTTCAGAACCAGTTCTGATTACAATACCAATGGCTATATACCTGTTGTTTTTTCTGGTAAATACAGGGCATCCGGTGCTCCCGTTGGGGAAATTGAAATTATTCACGCTTATTAGTCCATTCTGCAAACCCGGTTGTGCAACTGTGCAGTAGCCATATACAGGAGTTAGAATAGTGGGCTTTGAAGTCACCCAGCCGGCATTGTAACCCAGGATGTGAAGAGTATCTCTGGCAGGCAGATTGTCCGACAGTGTTACATCATATTCGATTGTGCCGGTCTCCTTTACGGTAAGATATGCCCAGTTATTCCTGCTGTTCTTTGAAGCAATTTCAAAAAGAAGATTAACCGTATCATTATCGTAGTTTTTATACTTATCGTCTTTACGGTTAACAATGAAGTCACTGCTTTTAAAGCTTAGTGTAGTTTTTCCGTCAGATGATACGGCGGTAAAGTAAGCTGTTACGCTACCCCCATTACTGACACACTGGTTTGAGAATTTACTGTAAGTAGTGTCTTCCAAATAATACCATGGCTCAATATTGTATCGGGAAGTCACAAAACGACTATCGTTCAAAAGGAATCCTGTTCCGCTCCACTTATAATCATCCAGCACTTCTTTTTCACCCTCGAAGTCAATTCTTACACTGTCAACATAAATAAAAAACACAGATGGATAACTTGCGGTTAAAAACTGAGGAACCTGGGCTGGAATATTTTGATAATTACCCTTTTCATTTTCAACTTTTATTTTATCGCGTTTTCTTAAACTGTAAATTTGATCCTTAAGAATTTTATTGGTATTATCAGTTTCCTCCTTATTTGCTTTTATTACATTTCTTAGTGAATCAGCTTCCTGTGAACTTATTTCTCTGGAATTATTTATTTGGCTGATAAGGTCTTTCTTAGTTGTTTCCCAGTTCTCAGTCTTAATATTCACCCAGATAATCGTCGCTGTAAGCCCAATGATAAGAAAAACAATAAGAACAGACAGTAAAGTTACCACTTTTTTGTAAGGTCGTAATGCCTGCTGGCGGAATAAACTTAAACGGTGTGATAACCCGATGGATTTTACTGAGGGATTGCTGGGAATAAGAAATCCCATTTTTGGTCCTTCGTAAGAGAGCTGAATCTCATCTCCGTTTTGCAGAAACCACTGTTTTTCCACTGCCTGTCCATTGATGAGAGTGGGGTTGACTTCTGAAAGATTTTTCAGCACCCAGTTATCTCCCTCTTTTGTTATTGCAGCATGCCGCCTGCTTACTGTCGGCAGGTTTTCGCTAAAACGTACCTGGCACTTCGGGTCCCGGCCCATCTCAATGTAATCTACAATGATTTCCTGCTTGTCGCCGGCTTTGTGCTCTCCCGAACTGATTTTATGCTCAAGAATATAATACGTGCGGCCCTTTGCACTGAATACGGATTTCATTCCCGAACCAAATGATTTTTTAAAATCAATGGTGCTTTTACGCTGAGTTTCATCTTCTTTCATAAATTGTGTTTTTTTTATGTGATTTTCAGGTATTTCTTGAAATGTGCTGTTGGTCTGCAGAAATATACTGAGTGCCGTAACATTTCAGTATTACTTTTACAGAGGCATCGCCTATGTATATTTTATCATCCTGCATCAGGGCAACTCTTTCGCCGGGGAGCAACTGAGACCCATTTACAAAAGTTCCGTTTTTCGATGGTTTCCAGCAATGTTCAGCTTCGTTCCATTGCCCGTCTTTAATGAACCATCCGTCAATATTACCTGAAAGTTTTTCGATGGTTGCATGCTTGCGGGAAATGTAGCTGCTCATATCTTCCTTTATTTTTATATCATTACATACTTTATCATCTTCCCTGCCCATGGTAAGCAATCCCCTTGCATGATTTTTTAAAAGCTCGCT
>CAZEWB010000438.1:0-4012 GCA_964515655.1 uncultured Bacteroidales bacterium | reverse complement strand
TGTGTTGGGTGTGTTTGGGTTGTTGTTGAATAAAACCTCGGAGGTTTTATACAACTACAACGCGAACCCTACAACAGTTATATCATCAACCTGTTCGTAGTTTTCGTTTGTTTTGATATTTAACGTATTCATCCAGCCGACGAGATATTCTTCCAGTTTATTTCTCTGCTCGTTAAAAGGTTTATCATAATTGTCGAGAAGGATATTTTTAAGTATTTCGTATTTGAATTTTTTACCTGATGGTCCTCCGAACTGGTCTGCAATTCCGTCGGAAAACAGATAGAACTTATCGCCTTTTTCAAGAGTGAATTCATATGAAGTATAGTTGTCCATTCTATCATGAATTCCTATAGGCATTTTATCGCCTTTTAACTCATACAGAACTTTATTACCCGATCCAAAGCCATCCTTGTCACAGATCGCCTTCTTTGATTTACTCCTTATAACATATAATGAATTATAGGCCCCTGAGAACTGTACTGCTTTTGCAGCGGTATCGATAGTTATTACGGAGATGTCCATTCCATCCTTTAATAAAGATAATGAAGAAAACCGGGATGTTTCCCCGCTTACATTCTGCTGAAGCACCCTTATGATTTCCTTTCTGAGTCTGTTCAATATTTCTGCAGTATGGGTAATAAAGCCTTTATCAACAATTTCGCTTAGGAATGCAGAACCAAGCATACTCATAAACGCCCCCGGCACACCGTGTCCCGTACAATCGGCAACAGCGAATATGATCTTTTCTTCAACTTTGGTCATCCAGTAAAAGTCACCGCTTACAATATCTTTTGGTCTGTATAATATAAACGAGTCTTTAAACATTTTTTCAATATTCTCCTTTGTAGGTAAAATAGATTGCTGAATAAGTTTGGCGTAATTAATACTATCAGTAATGTTCTTATTCTTTTTCTCAATTATTTTCTTGGCGATTTCAACCCTTTCCTTTTCTTCTTCAATTGCTGTTATATCCGAATCAATTGCTACGACGTTCTTGAGTTGATTATTTGTGTCCAGGATCGGAGATAAGGTGGTTCTTACCCAGATTATTTTACCGGATTTTGTTTTATTTTGAACTGAGTATACGACAGATTTTTTCTCTTCTGTACAAATTTTGAATAATTTTCCAAAATCCTGATATGAACTGGAACCGATAAGGCTTGTTCCGTGTAACTGCTTGAATTCTTCGAATGTATAACCCAGCAGTCTTGTAAAACCTTCATTTACCCATTCTATCTCACCATCAGGTTTTGCAATGATGACCGAGTTGTCGGTTCCGCTGGCGACAATAGAAAGTTTTTCAAGTTCTTTGTTGTATTCTTCAAGTTTCTGCGACTGAGCTCTGATTTTCTCCTCGGCGAGTTTGATCTCAGTAAAGTCCGTATCTATAGATACCAGTTTAACAACATTTCCACCGCTGATAACAGGTGTAAGGGTGGTCTGAATCCAGTAACATTCACCCGAAGCAGTATGCACTGGGGTTGTATATGCAACCGGGTTCATACTTTTTTTGCAGAGGCTGAAATAATTCTGTATTATATGTTCATTCCCCAGCAACTCAATATTCTCACCTACATTAAGAACTGTTTCTCCAAGTTTATCACGGTATAATTTCCAGAACGAAAGATTCCGGAACTCTATAGCGCCGTCGCTATTGAAAATTGTGATCGCATTGGCAGTTTCGCTTGCAACTATCGAAAGCTTCTCAAGTTCAATATTCTTGAATTCAATTTCTTTGTTCTTTATCACCAGTTCGCTAGTCCTTTCCCTTACCTGTTCTTCCAGGATCTTCTTTTGTCTTTCGACCCTGCGCAGTCTTATTTTAAAGAAAATATAGATACCAAGAATGACTGTTATTACTATCAGTGATATGAACCACCATGTTTTCCAGAAGGGGGCCCTTATCCTTATATTCAATTCCAGCGGCGTCTCAACGCAAATACCATCGCTGTTGCAGGCTTTAAGAATAAATGTATAATTTCCGTCTTCGATACGATTGTACTGCACATATCTGTTCTCCTGAAAATCCGACCAGCCCAGATCATACCCTTCAAGTTTATACTGATAAGTAACTTTATTGGGATTTTTAAAAGATATCCCGATAAAATCGATCCTGAGTTTATAAATATCATAAGGATACTCGATGTCCCCGGAAAAATCGGCTTCTTTATCCGAAAACTTAACGGAAGTAATATTCAGTTGTGGTGGCGTCAGGTTCCTTTTATTCTTTTCCGGGTCATATTTTACCAGACCCAGCGTTGTTCCGAACAAGACAGATCCGGAATTATCTTTGAATACCGAGTTAAAATTACATTCGTTTTTTATTCCTTCGTTTTTACTGAAAGTATTTATACTTATGTCAAACGGATTTATCCGGCTTAAACCCGAACGATGGCCCACCCATATATATCCGTCATTATCTGCAATTATACTGTAACAATAATCAGAAAACAACCCGTGTTCAACAGACAAATTGAGCGAGGCCGAAGGTTTGAACCTGAAAACGCCATTACCATAAGTTGCTATCCATATTGTACCATTTTTATCCTTTGTGATCGAAGCGACATCAAGAACCTCATCTTCAAGTGTTATTCTAAGCTTGTTAATTTTGTTATTGTTTATCACACATACATCTTTTCCGTAACAGACGGCCCATACACTTCCTTCGTTAGTAATCAAATGCCTGACGTTGTTATTCGGAAGACCCTCTCTGTTCCCGAAAAACTGCTTTGACCTGTTCTCAAGGTCAACAGAAAACAATCCGCCTAAAGTTGCAACCCAGACATAAGATGAATCACATGCAATTGAATTTATTGAATTCTGGAGGACGTCATCAGACAGGCTGAATCTTGTGAAATTCTGCGAAGAACTGTTTAAGAAATATATGCCAGACTTATCGGTACCGACCCATAAAGTTCCTTTATAATCTCTGTTGATTGCCGTAACTTTTGCTTTTGGAAAACCGTTGTTTCCCGAATAAAAAAATGGAGCATCTCTGCTGTTCGGGTTTTTCCTTACTAATCCGTTTTCCACGCCATACCATTCGTAATCATTATCAAAGAATAACGAAAAAGTGTTATTACTAATTTTTTCATCATCGCGATAGTCAAATTCGAAATAGTCACTATTAAGAAATACAAAACCTCCGCCATAAGTGCCGGCCCAGATATTTCCCTCAACGTCACTGAATAATTTCCTGATATGATTTATAACAAGGCCATTGTGTATATTATAATGAACGATCTTTTTACTGTTTACTGTGTATGGTGGTCTGATTTTGAAAATGCCGTTAGCGCCTGTCGCGATCCAGAGATACGAATCCTTGTCAACCAGGACATCCTGAACATTCTCGTATGTAAGACCGGATCCATCGAACATTTTTTTGGCTTCAGGGCTGCCTGCACCCTTTTTAAATGATATCGTGAACAGGCCTTCATCTTCAGTCCCTATGTAAAATACATTTTCATCTTTAGTTTTGTAAATACACTGAATTTTTGTAGTAGGAATATCGTTTATTGATTTAAGTACAACAGGTTTGCTTGTGTCGCACGCAGTCTCAAAGATATATAATCCCGAAGAAGTCCCCACAAGCAGTTCGCCGCTTTTTAAGAAATTAATAGTATAATACAGAACCTGTTCTTCGGATTTAAGAATATTAATCTTCCTGTCCTTATCTATCCTGATAATGCCTTCATTCTGGGCAACCATCCAAACATTTCCTGACTTGTCTGTAATAATATCATTTATTGCACTGCTTACAGAATCTCCTGCAGATATAACTTTAAAATATCGTCCGTCATAAAATGAGATTCCACCCTGGTTATGGCCGAACCACAGGTTCCCGGTAATATCAATACACCCGGCTGTCACAAAATTTTCTGCAATGGAATCATCTACTGTATAAGTCCTGAAATCTATTCCGTCAAAACGGTTTAATCCTTCTGCCGTACATATCCAAAAATAGCCCTTCTTGTCCTGTAATATGTCATAAACATATGACTGTGACAATCCC
>CAZEWB010000437.1:0-4012 GCA_964515655.1 uncultured Bacteroidales bacterium | reverse complement strand
CCGCACAATTTATAAATATTTTCATATTAGCAATGATTAATTTTTAATGCAAAATGATTAACGGAAAGTCCACTTAATCATTAAGTGTTTTTAATTTTTCATTAATCATTAAAAGGTTACAACTATAAAAAAACTTTTTCAGTAACATGTTTTTTCATATATTTGAAAGAAATATTGCAGCGTAATAATATCCGGATATCTGGAAGTTGCATTTATTTATACGTTAACATTAAACTTATGAAAAATATTCTCACATTCCTTCTCCTGGCGACTGCTCTTTGTTCATGCGCCCAGCAAATGAAAACAGCAAAAAACGAAACGACAGACACATCAAAAGCCGTTACGTTAACAGTAAAGTTCGACGAAGCCGGGATGGCAACCAAAGACGGTTACTATATTGATGAATACATTGTAAACATAAGCTACGACCAGGCAAAACTGCTGGATGGCAAAAAAATAAAAATAACCGGAACTTACACTATCGTAAAAGGATTAGACAACATCCCCAAAGAATACGACAAAGACGGTAACGAAATTATTATGCAGGGCAGGCAGGGCGATACCAAGCACATTGAGTCGCCAACGGTTGAGATAATCGACAAGTGAGTCAGACTGATCCCGGTTTAGGGTAAGAAAAAAAGCAAGTTAATAAGAAATGGCAGTACTATAAGACAGGAATGCAGAAACAAGGTACATTTTTTGTGATAAAAACAGCCTGTCCCGAACAGGTAATAAGCGGGGGCGTATTCCTGACCGTCTTATGAACAGGAGAAATAAAAAACTAACCAAAATGAAAAAGTTTATATTTATCTGTAGTGTGTTAATAGTGGCTCTCTCAAATGTAACTGCCCAAAAAATTTACTCTGTTGATGCCGATTACAAGGCGGATGTAAAAGTATATGTTGTTGACGCCGATTACAAGGCCGACCTCCTTGTTTATAAGGTTGATGCCGACTACAAGGCAACCGGCAATGAAGGAAAATGGTATTTTACAGATGCCGATTATAAAGCAGATAAAAAGATATATTTTGTTGATGCCGATTACAAAGCCGACCTTAAAGTTTTCTTTGTTGACGCCGACTATAAAGCCAAGTGGAATAAGACAGAGAAAAAACATTTGTTGTATTAACAAATCCCACTCATCCCTGACACAGATCACCCCACCGTCTCTAAATCCCCCACATCATTTTTTACTACAGCGCCTGCTGCGATGATAGCATTTTTCCCTATTCGTATATGCGGGTGAATTACTGCATGTGCGCCGATATAGGCATAATCGTCTATCTCAACGGGGCCTATCACTGCTGCACCGGGGCCTACGTTTACATATTTGCCGAGTTTTGCCGAATGGCCAATGCTTGAATGCACATGAATAGCGCAGCCTGTTCCCATTTCAACGCGGTGCGAGATGGCCGCAAATGGTTCAATAATGGTTCCGGCGGGATATTCATTGAACTGAAAAAGCGCTGCAAGTTTTGAAATTACAACTTCGTTTTTACCTCCCAGTTTCAGAAGTTTGTTCGTGAGTTTTTCGCGGATGCGCGGCGTGCCAATGCCTGTAATGAATCCGGCATCATTCTCATCGATATATTTGCTCAGGACGCTCACTTTTTTTATCACTCTGAATTTTTTAAAAAGGAGGTCAGGGGCAGAAGTATTCTCATCGTACAAAACGATCTCACCTTTATATCCGTTGTTGATGAGGGTGCCCAGAATTTCGAGGCCGAGACCTCCGGTGCCTACAATGATCATGTTACTTTATTTTAAAAAATTCACCGATCTGTTTGCAAATATAATCAGTTTCCTCTTTGTTCAGTTCGGGATAAATGGGAAGAGACAAAGTCGTTTGTGAAACGGATTCTGTCACAGGATATCTGCCATTATCCCTGCCGAAAACAGGCTGTCCGGGGAGAAGATAAGGATAGTGAACAGACGCTTCGATACCTTTCCCGTTTAGGAAATTCTTTAGCGCATCACGATGCTTTGTTCTTACGGGATATTTGTGAAAGTTGCATGTCAGTTCTTTTATGTCGACATCAGGAAGCGCAAGCGGGAGTTCAGAAAGCGCTTTGTTATAAATTTCTGCGATCTTGTTTCTCTGCTTTATTATTTTGTCAAGTTCACTTATCTGCATATTTATCAGCGCAGCCTGTAGCGTCGAAAGACGGCTATTGTATCCCGGCCATGAAAACGATCCTGTGTTTATATCTTTCCCCTGACCGCGCCATGCTTTTATCTTTTTTGCCACTGCATCATCATCACAAAGAACGGCGCCGCCTGTACCAAAAGCCCCTACGATTTTAGAGGGATCGAAACTGAAGCAACTGCAAAAACCGGTGTTGCCGGCAGGAATTTTTCCGTAAATGCTGCCAAGAGCCTGAGCGGCATCTTCAATTATAAGAAGATTGTGTTTTTTTGCAAACATTTTTAGTTCACCGGGGCTTATCAATTTCCCATAAAGGTGAACGGGGATTATTGCTTTTGTCTTTTTTCCGACTTTCTTTTCAGCTGCCTTCAGGTCAATGTTCCCGTCTTCACATATATCCGCAAAAACCACTTTTGCTCCGGCGCGGATGACCGGAGTGGCAGATGCGACAAATGAAAGGGCAGGAACTATCACTTCATCCCCCGGACCTATACCGGCGGCAAGAAGAGAAAAATACAGGGCATCGGTGCAGGAATTTACGGCAATGGCATGTTTGCGTCCGCACAAAAGTTTAAGGTTGTTTTCCAGTTCATCAACGGCATTTCCTTCGATGACCCTGCCTCCGGAGAAAACAGAATCGGTAAGCCGAAGAATTTCTTTCTTATGACTTTTATATATCCTGTCGATATTATAAAATGGGATCTTCATTTATCAGTAATATTTTTCAGGGTAGATTAAATTTGCGATATGCTCCCTGACCTTTGCGACATATTCATTCATTCCCGACTCGAGGTTGTATGTGGGTTTATATCCGAGTTTCAGTATCGCTTTTGAAATGTTCATTGCACCGCGGTTTGGCCTGAAAGGTTTGCTTTCGGTAAGACCGGTAATTGTACCCGGAACAAGACGGGTTATAATTGCCGATAGTTCTGCTATACTTCGTCCCTGACCGCAACTTATGTTGAAAGTTTCGTTAAGAGCTTTGTCGTTTTCAACACAAAGGGTTATTCCTGCAGCGACGTCTTTTGCATAACTGAAATCAAGCAGGTGTTTGCCGCCGTTGTCTAACAGAAGAGGTCTGCCCAGCAGTGCATTTGCTGTGAAAATTTCTGTGACCCTGAAATTACAATCAGTAAACCCGTAAACCGCAGAAGGGCGGATAATCGTGTAAGTGAGTTTTTTCCTCAGGTGAAATGCCTTTACCATGTTTTCGCAGCATAATTTCAGCGAGCCATAGATGTCGGTCGGATAGCAGGGCACGGTCTCGTCGGGGGGTATTATTTTTCCTTTTTCGTTCTTGGGAAAATTGCCGTAAACCATGGATGAGGAGATGTATATGAACTGTTCCGGATTTTTCTCAGTAAATGCATCAAGCAGGTTAAACGTGGCATCGAAAATATGCTTTTTTGCTGCTTCGGGATAATAGTCTGCCACACCTGCCACGGGCATCCCTGCAAAATGTACAACGATGTCGGGGCTTATGTTTTTGTAGATGCTGCGGATCTGTTCCCTGTCATCTATAGCCACATTAATGATGTTTACGGGAAGTTTGGCCAGGTCTTTTTCGCGCAGTGAAAGATAATAGTTATAGTTATGACGCCCCTTCTCAAAAAAGTATTCTTTGTTGTCGACAATATAGATCACATATTTATTTAACCCGGCAATGGATCTCACAAAGTGAGACCCTATAAGACCAAGACCGCCTGTAACAAGGATCTTTTTCATGAGTTTTCTATTTTCCATTCGGCATTTGTAAGCAATATTCCCGGAACGATCCCCTTTTTGTCGGCCCTGTTCTCATTTACAACTGAAAAATTTAATATACGGGGCGCAAACATCCAGAGTTCCGGTTCTGAAAAGGCTGCA
>CAZEWB010000436.1:0-4015 GCA_964515655.1 uncultured Bacteroidales bacterium | reverse complement strand
AAACGAAATTAAAAAACAACCCATATTCATGCAATGATTCGATGTTCTGTAATAGTTCTTTTCTGAAAATGGTTATTGCAGTGTCGATGTTATCTAAAGACTTTTTCAATACTGGCGTTGTCGTCCAGTTGCTTCCGAATATGCGCTTGCAATAACAGTATTCACAATTTGCACTGCAACCCATATAAAAGTTACATGCCCAATATGAATACTCACCTGCCTTACCGGAAGGGTTATAAATCGCTTTGCCGTTAAATGTTTTACTCATATTCATTCTGCTTTAAATCCACAATCCCGACAATATGTTCCTTCGGATGTAATCTTATAACCATTGCGATGGTCGCAATGCGCCTTTAATTTCACTTCCTTCAACTCTTCACGATGTTCGCAATGATTAATACAATATATTGATATGAATGCCGGGCAATGCTCATTGTGAAGTTCAGGACAATAATCTTCTTTCTTCTTTATTATAAAGAAATGATTACATACTTCACCATATCTCATAGATGGTGCCCATTTACATCCTACCCGGCCTATGCAGTCAGTGCATGATAATACACCCAGTAGCTTTCTATAAGAACAACTATATCTGCAATGGTCAGAACCATATTCGCGGCATGTCAATTTATAAAATTCAGGGTCTGGGTGATCGCAAGCAGTATTAATAATTTCATAAACAGTATCTATACTTTCACTAATGTGCGGAATAGGATTTTTTTCCTCCCTTACATGATTTACAACCCCGTCCTGATCAGGCAAACCCCATTGACGTTTCCGGTTTATTTCCATTTTTTCGTCAATTGCATTGCATATATCCTCGTAAGTCATCCCGTCTGCGGCGGCAGCTCCGAAAAGCAAAAGAAAGCAGTCGGCGAACTCCAGATGCTTTTTATCGCCCTTCATTCGGATTTCAACAAACAGTTCTATTATTTCTTCGCACAGGTGAGCAATCATACCCTCTGTAGTAGCATGCGGGAAGGTTTTGTTCTGCCATTTCGTTATGGCTTCAAATTGTTCTTTATTCATAGGTTATGATTTTGTTTCAGGTTCAGACCAGGGACATTCGTTACGACAATAGTATGTATTATAGAAAGGGCAATTATCCGACCTGCCCGTGTCGCTGTGTTCGTATAATAGACACGTGGATTCGCGCTGATCGTCTGCATATATTTCATTATCTTCACACATGTCAGTTAATTAATGACCATATTATCAATGCCCATATTACAAGGCAGGCAACAGTACAACTTATCCAAAACCGAATACGAAAACGTCTGTCGCTACGCTCGCGCATGATGTCAACTCTTTTGCTGTCGTTCATAATAAATGCTTTTAATAATTGTCTGTCTTCCTCATTATTCAAAATTTCCTTGCAAACCGCAGGGCCATTATTCAATATCATTCCGAGTCTTGATTTCATAAGTTTAGTTTTAACTGATCGGTTGTATTTTCATTTGGCTTTGTAATACCAAGCGGCGTGTTTATATACTTTATAAATGTCTCGTAAGACATAGGATATACATTGATCACATAAGTGCGCCAGATGCCCTTGTAAGTGGTTACACCTTCGATGTAATGTTTCTGTACGAGTTCCTGCACAAGCGCGATCTTTTTGTTCAGGTTGGCTTTGTTGTATCCCATGCTATGACTTTTTTAAAAAGATGTTTAATATTTCCAGTTCAAGAGCCATCGCGATATCCATTTCTAATTTTGCACCAGTGCTTTCGTGCCAGTCGGGTAGGACATATACAGTGTCGCAGGTTATTAAAGCCCGCAAACATATTTTCATAGCCATTTTCCATGAGGTTCCTTCGGGAACTAATTTCATGGGATTAATAATTTCGTAATTACCTTTTGTCCGGATAAGGTTTTCCGCTGCCTGAAACTTCTGCAGGCAATCAATACGGTTCTGACCGGTTATCTTACCAGCAATATATACGCGGTTCATTGGCAGTTACTTTATTTGCTTTGTTTCGGAATTCTTTATTGTTAATTATCAATGCATCGTAAGTCCTTAATGCATGAAGGACAGTTGCATGATCTTGTTTGAATATCTTCCCTATTTTTTCAAGGCTGAGGTCTCCCTGATCTTTAATTAAATGAATACATATACGACGTGCATCAACTATATCCTGCTTTCGGGTTCTTAATTTTAAATCCTCTATTGGGATTAACAATTTTTTGCTTACTAATTCCAGTATCTGTTCCGGAGTCTTTTTATTCGTGATCAACCCCGGAGTGGCCCAGTAACTTTTGCACATTAATTGTTCCATAATTCTGAGTTAAGATAGGTTTCAAGGTATTTCTACCGAATGCCTGCGCCAAGTGAATTGAAGAATGAAGGGATAAAATAGTAAGCCTTCACTTTGTCGGCATCCGACATTTTCTGCCATTTAATCTGAGCGCGCTTGCGGCTCGAAGTCAGTTTATCATCATACCTGTTCCAGATCATATCAAAAGTGATCTCCTGAGTGATCTGTTGGCGATTTAAGTTAGGGGTTGATATAACTACCTTATTAAATTCGTCCAGTGTTGTGGGTATGTTGTTGACGAACCAGAATAACTGCTCGGCGTTGAGTATAGCCTCCTGAGTGTTGAAGTACACCAACAGCCCGGAAGCATTGTAGATGTATTCTACAAAGCCTCCGAAACTCGGTGCAGTTACATAGTAACGTTTCATAGTGAAGAGAAGTTCAGGTCAATGAGTTTGTATGAGCCGTCCTCTTCGCGTTCCCATATCCTGAAGTACTTCTTGCTGTCGGGCCTGCGGATACTGCCTTCAAGAAGATTTAAAGCATCCTGAAATATCGTATCAGTGATCTTAGTACGATACTTTAACAGGCTCATAACTTTCTTCGCATCCAGTTTCCCGCGAGTGGTAGAGAATGCGTCTGTAACAAGTTCCTTAACGAATTCCTGCTTGGTCGAAAGGTTTGTATTCAGGAACTCATCAAGCTTCTCTTTACATGCTTTAATCGCGATGTCGTCAAAGTCTATGCGCTCTGAAATGCTGACCTCGATCTTAATGCTTCGGTCAAAATTAAACCAGGAATAGTTTCCTTTGCTTACAGCCTTGATCTTAAACTCCTCAGCCATTTTCGCGTAAACCTCATCACAAAGTTTGGACATTTGGGTTTTGAAACCCTGTAGTTTTTCACTGGCAAACTTTGCTTCTTTAAGCAGAATTGCAGCATGTTTTTCTTTTAGGCGGTCACCTGCACCGATGTATTTAACCGGCACTGATTCCCCGGATTCATTGATCCATTTTTCGTCTTTTACTTTTTGTATCATATTATTTGGGATTAGTTAGTTATTAAGTGCAAGTCTTTCGTTACTGGCCCTGCGTACAGTATATTTCGCTTTTATGGAGCGAAGTTTTACAGCCAGCGTTTTCATTTCAGGTACCGACATCTGGTAAAGCAGTTTTCCTGCTATGCGCGAATCCATCATATATTGATTCACACGCGACCAGTCGGCATTGTTGGTATAAACCCCCAACTCGGTGAGAAGTTTCAGGATAACGCTTCTGTGGGCACGAATTTCGGGGGTTGTCTGGTCTTTCTTCTGAGTGTAATAATTTATCAGTTCGTCAACCTGGTCTTCGTCCAGATCAGCAGTTGATTTTACACCGTAAGGCGCAAGTATTGTTTCGCGCATGTTGTCAATGCCCTGACGCATCCATAAGGAGCGCAGTTTGGCTGCTTTCTGATGTTTGTCCATACTTCCGATTTTGATTATTGCTCCCGTTTCAAGAAGTTCCTGAAACTTCTGATCGGCAATGTCGCCGACAAAGCCACCCATGCACTTACCGTCACGCTCTACGCGGAGGCTGCCGGGTGAGTAAATGTAAATTAATTCAGGTTTCATATAGGTGTGTTTTAAAGTTTTGTAGCGTGAAATTTGTCGGCCTGTTCTTTCCAGATCGTATACTCCCGGACTTCCCCGGTGCGATAACGGCTGGTGATATATGCAATATACCCTTCAACAAAAACCACCAAACACACCCAACACA
>CAZEWB010000435.1:0-4023 GCA_964515655.1 uncultured Bacteroidales bacterium | reverse complement strand
GATCATCGTTCTGAACTTTTGCCGTAAGAAAAATGAACGGTATTGTGCTTGTATCGGGAACGGACTGAAGAGTTTTACATACCTCATAGCCGTTTTTCAACGGCATGGAAATATCGCTTATAATAAGATCGGGTATTATTTTGGTAGCCTTTTGAATACCTTCAACCCCATTAACTGCAGTGAATACTTCAAATCCCTCTTCCTTTAAAAATTCGGCAGTAGTTTCCAAAATTGCAGGATCGTCTTCAATAATCAAAATTTTATTTTTCATGGTTATATGTTTTATTAAGGTAAAGATACATCAAAGACAAGGGGTAAATCATCAGTATATTTACCTGATTTTAAAAAATAAATGATTTGGAGAATAGGTAATAATACCTATACGGTTTATTAATGGAAAGTTCTGCGAATAATATCAATCATAACCGTCCGGTTATAAAAGCATTCCTCCGGAAGTTTGTTTTTAAAACTGTGAAACGCTGGTGACCTTTTTGTGTGTTGAAGTTTTATGTTCACGCGAAAACTTAAGGGCAACACCTACTCTCAACGTGGTTACATGCCATGTTTCTATTGAACGTGGTGACTGGCCAAAATAGGGCTGAAAAGAAACAAAAGGCGAGAGTACAAATTGTGTTGGCCTGTTCTGTGATGATATCGGGATATCATATCCTGCTCCTATTTGCATTGAGAATATTGTTTTGTTTATCTTGCTAAAATCCATATTCTGATCTATATGCTGATTGAGAAAATCGGAATGGATCTCATGTTTAAAAGTGAATGATTTGTTCAAATTGAAAGCCAGTCGCGGACCTCCATACAAGTAAAAATTAGATTTAAAAGGGGCAAAACGCAAACTCGGCTCCACTGTAATATAGCTAAGGTCAGTGGATAAGTCTTCAGAGCAGTTACAGGGAGCAACTTCTTCTTTGAATGAGCCTTTGCGGCTTTCATATCCTGCCTGCAGCATTATACCCCATTTTGAACCCGGGCGATGAAACTCCACAAGAGGGGCAAAATAAAGTCCCATACCACTGCCACTATGAAAAACAACGGGAGAGATTAAATCTGAATTCAATTCCTGTATGGAACTGCGATAGAAATTAACATTCGCACCTGCCGCAGCACCAAACCACCACGAGTGTTTTATGACTTTAGACACCTGTGCCTGAATAGGCAACTGAAAACCTATCAAAATCAAAGCACTTAAAATAACCCTTTTGATTGTAAGGATATAAAATGATCGTGCCATGCACAATACCTTTCTTAAATTAGTTCCAGCTTTCATATAATTAAATTTTATTTTTTTACCTGAGTGTCTTTCTTTTGTATTTCTTTAAAACAATTATCTTTTCCTGTTTCTTTTTCTATAACTTGATTTGAAATGCTGCGAAAACTTAAGGATGGCACCTCCTCTAAAAGTGGTTATATTCCATGTTTCTATTGAACGTGGTGACTGGCCAAAATAGGGCTGAAAAGAAACAAAAGGCGAGAGTACAAATTGTGTTGGCTTGTTCTGTGATACGAGGTGGATGTCATATCCTGCTCCTATTTGCATTGAGATTATTACTTTGTTTATGTTGCTAAAATATCCATCCAGTTCCAGAGGGGCTTTTTGATTAAGGAAATCGGATTCGCTCACTTGTATATAGCTGAATGATTTGTTCAGATTGAAAGCCAGACGCGGGCCTCCATACAAATAAAAATTGGATTTGAACGGCGCAAAGCGCAAACCCGGCTCCACTGTAATATAGCTAAGGTCAGTGGATAAGTATACGGAGCAGTTACAAGGAGCAACTTCCTCTTTAAACGTGCCTTTGCGGCTGTCATATCCTGCCTGCAGCATTATACTCCATTTTGAACCCGGGCGATGAAACTCTGCAAGGGGTGCAAAATAAAATCCGGCACCACTGCCCTTATGAAAAGCGGCGGGAGAGATTAAAACTGAATTCAATTTCTGGGTGGAACCGCGATATAAGTTAACATTTGCACCTGCCGCAGCACCAAACCACCATGAGTGTTTCGTGTCTATAAACACCTTCGCTTGAATGGGCAATTGAATACCTGCTAAAATCAAAGCACTTAAAATAATACTTTTAATGCACAGGCTAAAAGATGACCATGCTTTACGCGATATTTTCCTTAAATTAGTTTTAGCTTTCATATATTTAAATTTTATAGTTATTTGATATTTTCGTACTTTATATATTAATTATTAAATTTTGACTTTTTTGACTTGGGTGCTTTCGCTAAGAATAACATTGCCATCTGCTTCGTCAACAGTAGTAAAACTCCATACATTGTTCTCCGCCAGCGGAATACCGGCAATATTTTTAACTTTTTCAGTAATCGTAGCAGTATAGGTGGTGCCTGGTAAAAGATTGCCCGAAGGTGTAAATGTTACAGTTTTGCCATTATATGAAACTGTTCCTGCGACTGGCGTTCCCCCTTCCAAAGTAAATGCAGCTTCCGTGTTACAGGATACAGGGTACATATTTTCATTGAAGGTTACCGTAATTATCTGGTTAACGGGTATGCCCGTTCCGCCACTGCGGGGGTTTGATAATTCCACAGCCGGACATTTTACAGCGATTTCCTTGAAATCATCTTTTTTGCACCCTGCAGTTAAAACAACTGATACTATTGTAAGGATGGATATTAGTTTTTTTGTTTTCATGATTATTATTTTTTTGTTTGATTTTCTGATGTAAATGTACTCCACAGCAATAGCATATGCATCACTGGAAATGATGAAATTTTATAGATGATAATTTCTACGCTAGTTAAAAACCATGAGGGTAATTACCGGAATACGCTGTAAGGTATATCCTGTAATAAAAGGGAATGTGTAAAAGAAACGGGAAGAAGTGATGTTATAATTCAACCAGCCCGTTTCGTACGGCAAACATTACAAGTCCGGCAGTGTTATGGGAGTCTGTTTTTGCTATAAGGTTCGCGCGATGTGTTTCTATTGTATTCTGGCTTAAAAATATTTTTTCAGAAATTGCTGAAGAAGAAAACCCATGGCATATCAATTGAAGAACTTCTATTTCTCTTGGTGATAATTTTGATTTACCTTTATTATTGATTGCATCAAAACCCGTTTTCTTCCCGCTTTTCACTTCAATTATGTTACCCATCAGGCAATCTTTTTTCCTGAATTTTATAAGAGAACCGAAAACATCAATAAGTGTTTGCGACTGGTCTTTTTTGAATATCTTTAATTCGGTATGAACAGAACCTTGTATTCCTTTCAAGCATCTTTGGATTTTTTCAAGAGCTTCATCGTTATTCTCAGTATAAACAAGATCTTCGAAAGCCATCAATTTTAATTCATCTTTTGAATATCCTGAAATTTCGGATATGATTGAATTCGAATACAGGAATTTATTTTCAGTATATATAAAGACGCCAACCATTGGGTTATCAATAAACGCGTAAAATATTTCATCGCTTTGCTTTATTGAACGATCATGTTTATCAAGTCTGAGCCTGATAATTTTAAGCAGTTCGGAATAATCGAATGGTTTTGTAAGATAATCATCCGCTCCCAGCTGCATGCCGAGACGCTGATCGTCCTTCTGTATTTTTGCCGTAAGAAAAATAAACGGTATAGTACTGGTATCGGGAATTGACTGAAGGGTTTTGCAAACCTCATAGCCGTTCTTAAGCGGCATGTTTATATCGCATAAAATAAGATCGGGCAACATTTCAATTGCCTTTTGAATACCCTCAACTCCATTAGTTGCAGTATATACTTCAAATCCTTCTTCTGTCAGAAAGCTCGATATATTTTTCAGGATCACAGGATCATCTTCGATTATCAGTATCTTTTTTTTCATATCTAAAGTTTTAGCATTATTCACTTCATGTCCGGCTTTATTAATGATCAATGATCAATTGTTTTTCAACAAAATACATATCTATCATTCCTTTATTTTTGGCTTCTATTTTGCCTCTGTGAGTACATGCAAATTGTTCTTTCACCAACTCATAAGTTGCTTCTGAAATATTCACTTTTCCGGC
>CAZEWB010000434.1:0-4035 GCA_964515655.1 uncultured Bacteroidales bacterium | reverse complement strand
AGAAAGAGTAAAGTTTTTTTCATAGTTGTTTTTTTATAAAGACGTCCTTATAATATAACGGTTGCCTTATTGAATGTATTTATATGCTTAACAATTAGCACTTAAAAAAGACCCAAGTCTCAAGAACCAAGCCCCAAATTTCAAGGAACGTCCCTTGAGGCTTGGAATTTGGATCTTGGGTCTTGGAATTTGGAACCTGGTAACATTTTGTAACAAGATTTTTTTTATCTACATTTGAGGAATTAAACGGAACATAAATCAAATAACTCTGAAACAGGTATTATGAAAGAAAAAAAAAAGTTCATGTTTTTCCCTCTTATTATAACGGGCATGATTATTCTTGCAACAACTGCATGTAAAAAAGAAAAGGAGGATGAAACTCCTGCACCCACAAACAATCCTACAACGGTTACAGACATCGACGGCAATGTATATCATACTGTTACGATCGGAACCCAGGTATGGATGGTCGAGAACCTTAGAGTAACCCGGTATAACGACGGTACGTCCATTCCTAAATTCACCGATGGAGCTGTATGGAGCAGTTTGTCATCGCCCGGGTTCTGCTGGTATAACAACGACTCAGCCACCAATGCCCCGGTGTATGGCGCAATGTACAACTGGTATGCCGCCGGTACAGCCAATCTTTGCCCTGTCGGCTGGCATGTTGCTACCGAAGCTGAATGGGCTACCCTTTCTTCCTATCTGGGTGGCGACGGCATTTCGGGAGATAAACTGAAAGAAAGCGGTACAAGTCACTGGAACAGCCCTAATACCGGCGCAACCAACGAAAGCGGATTCACCGCCCTGCCCGGAGGAAACCGCAGTAACACTGGCACATATGGCAACATGGGTATCTACGGGTACTGGTGGACAAGCACCAGCTTAACTTCCACCCTTGCCGCCTCATACTTTATGAACTATTCAAATCACGGGGTCGGGCTCAACTACGATACAAAAAGGAACGGGTTTTCGGTAAGGTGCGTTAAAGACTAATAAGACCCAAGTCTCAAGACCCAAGTCTCAAGACCCAAGGCCCAAGCCCCAAGTGGCAGCTCCCTTGGAATTTGAGTCTTGGAATTTGGGACTTGGAATTCCCGTTTATGTGTTCCCGGCTTTTCTGACCTCCACCAGATGCAGTTCCCCTCTCGATATCTTTTTTATAGTCGCTGCTACTCTATCGCCGGTTTTAAAGTCATTCAGATTTTCAACATCAGTTTCTTTTATTATCGCAGTATCGCCTTTGGGGCCTGTTGCAGTGAGCACTATGTATGTTCCTTCGGTCTTTTTAAATTTGCGTGTAGACTCTCCTGTGATTATAAATATGTCCTTTAAGCCCGGCGAATAAAATGGATGGTGAGGTTCGAAAAAGAGTTTCCCGTTGCAATTTATTTTATCAAGTCTGCATGTTATTTCTTTTCCCGGAGCAAGTGCATATACATCGCTATAGAACTTTTTTCTCATAAGGAATTTCCTGCCATCGGTGTACTCTATCATGTAATAATCGTCATCAGGCAGGCTGATGATACTCCTGATAATAAAAGTGTAATCTTTTCCTTCTTCGAAATTCATGTATTATTTGCGCGACATGAATTTTATAACCATATAAGTCAAAAGTCCCACGCTTACTGGATAAGATTTTTCGTTAATATCGAACTTTACCGAATGAAGCGGATATGTAATACGTTCTTCTCCGAAAGCCGTTCCTACACGAAACATCGTTGAAGGTACCTGCTGTGCAAAATACGAGAAGTCTTCGGCTGTCATCCTTATTTCCTCAAGTTCAACTGCGTTGTTCTTACCCAGAAATTCCTTTGCATAGTAATGAGCAAACCCGGTAACTATCGGATCGTTATATAAGGAGGGATACCCAGGAACAATTTTAAGTTCTGCCTTAACATCGAAGGTAAGAGATATCCCTTTGCAAATCTCCCTGAGTTTTGCATGAACTTTCTTCCGCCATTCTTCGTCCATTGCGCGCACTGTACCTGCAATCTCAACTTTATCGGGAATTATATTCACTGCACCGTCTGCAACAAATTTGCCGAACGACAGAACACTTGGGTTTCCGGCTTTGTTCATCCTGCTGTTCACCTGTTCTGTAGCAACAAGGAGGTGAGCGGCAGCAAGGACAGGGTCATTGAGTTTATGTACCAGGGCACCATGTCCGCCTTTGCCGGTAACGGTTATATATAATTCATCTGATGATGCCATGTAATACCCGGCCCTGAACCCGGCCTGTCCGGCAGGAAGATCAGGGAAAGCGTGAAGGGCAAGCATCATGTCGGGTTTGTATTTTTTAAAGACTCCGTCCTTTATCATTGCTATCGCACCTCCGGGAGATTTCTCTTCGGCAGGTTGGAAAACGCCAAGGAGAGTGCCTTTGAGCAAAGAAGGATTATCAGCAAAAAACATAATGACAGCCAGAAGCGAGGCTGTATGAAAATCATGTCCGCAGGCATGCATCACACCTTTGTTGCGGGACCTGTAGGGCACATTATTTTCTTCATTAAGGGGAAGGGCATCCATATCGGCACGTAACGCAACAACATGTCCCTTACTCTTTCCGTTCAAAACTGCAAGTATTCCATTACCGCCAATCCCGCAATAATGCTCCACTCCCTTTTTTTTAAGGACGGCAGAGATATAGGCAGCTGTCTTTTTTTCTACGAAAGATAATTCAGGATCACGATGAAGGTCTTCCCTTATTTTCCGGGCTTCGCCGAAATACTTTTTAAGGCGCTTATTAAGTTCCGATGGTTTCATATACTAAAAGTCTAGACTTAATGAAAGGTAGAAAATACGCGGCAATATTGTTGCATTCTCAACTCCCCACGCCCAGTCGGCGCGCACGAAGTAGCCCAGCATCCTTGTTCGGAACCCGAAACCATAACCGTAAACAAATGGTGTACGCTCTTTGTCAATAATTACAGTAACGGGTCCGTTGTAGATTGCTTCAGTATTATATGCATTGTCTTTATCGTAAGGAGAATTCCCCACCCATGCAGAACCCCAGTCGAAAAACGTTACCAGCTGCAGGTTGTCGAGGAAGTCGCTGTTGATGGGACGGTTCACAAAATACTTTACAAAAGGCCAGCGCAGTTCCTGATTGTAAACGATAAAACTGTTTCCATTCCTGATATTCTGTGTAAACCCGCGCATGTTGGTGGCAAGGGTCTGATATGCATAATTCCTTGAATAATCTATTGCAACGGACTGGTCGAAAGTGCTCACTTTGGGAGAAAGATTTATCCAGTTGTCGACGCTGCCCATGTAGTAGATGAGTTTCCTGTGACCAAGCGAAGTGCTGCCTGCGATACGGGAGGCAGAGATCAGGTTGCGTGATAACTTGTGATAATGACGGAAATCGGCTCCGAACACCCACATATCACTTTCGTTCTGGTCGACCTGGCGGTATAGTTCTGCAAAGATCTTGAAACGTGTGCCGTTGAAAATATTCAACTGAACCAGTTTGGTGTCGTCGAATATTATTTCTGCCTTAAGACCACCCCAGTATTCATTTACAAAATCCTTCTTGAGTGAAACAATGTCAGTCGACAGGTATGTTCCCCTGTCGTAACGCCCGATGAGAGTTCCGCGTGCAGAGAAAACCTGGTTGAAAGGATACTTTCTCACATACATGATCTCATGAGTCTGTACCTTTACAATTGAGTTACTGACGACATTGGTAAGCGCCATGCGGTGAAATATCCACTCCTTGTCCCACCTTTCCTTCAGGTCTTCGAGAGTCAGCAGATATTCATTACTGTCGAAGTTGCCCGCAAAGCGAGCTCCACCTGTGATCTTATAGTTTTCCAGAAGGTCGTTTGTACCGATCTTGAAAAAGACGTTGAATCCCGGATTGAAATAAACCCCTCCCCCGGTAAATGTCTGGTATGTGCTGTTAAGAAACCCGAAGTCGACCTGACTAACAAAATAGTTTGTATAAAAAGTAGTCATGTACAGCATAGGTCTCGAAAAAGCCTTACGCAGATCCTGGCTGGTTTTTTTATTGATATTCAGCGAATCTCGCAA
>CAZEWB010000433.1:0-4040 GCA_964515655.1 uncultured Bacteroidales bacterium | reverse complement strand
AATCTCTTAAAATAAAGATAAAGCAAAAGGATAACGGAGGGATCACCAACTGTTACGTTAATATCGGGGCTGTTCAGTATATATTGAAGAACTACAATGAGGCTCTCGGTTATTATTTCAAAGCCCTCGAAAACTACAAGGCCGACACAAATTCGCTGGGACAGGGACAGGTCTATAATAACATCGGGCTTATTTATATGGGGCAGAAAAAGTACGATATGGCAGACGAAGCATACAAAAAAGCCCTTGAAATTTACAGGAAGATCAACAAGCCGAGAAAGGAAGGGGCGACTCTTAACAACCTCGGAAAGAATGCCTTTCTGCAGGAAAAATTTGACCTTGCCCTGAAATATTATACTGAGTATAAAGTGATCGCCGAAAAGATGAATGACAAGTCCAGCCTCGCTTATGTATATCAGAATCTTGGTGGTATTGAAAGGCAAAAAGGAAATTACATTAAGGCGCTTGATGAGTTCTTTTATTCATTGAAACTTCTTGAAGAAGTAGGCCAGGTACACAGCAAAGACCAGATGTATTTAAGTATTGCGGAGACCTATGCTTTAAACGACAATTATAAAAAATCCACTGAATGGTATAATAAATACGTCCTTTTACGTGATAGTCTTTTTAGTGTTGAGTCCACAACTCAGATGAATGAGATGGAAAAAAAGTTCCAGGGAGAAAGGAAGCAGAAAGAAATTGAGATACAACAGGAGCAGCTTAAACGACAGAGGGCAGAAATAGATATTCAGGCACAGATAAGTGAAAATCAGCGTGTTCAGAGAAATGCATTGATAATTGGCCTTGCTCTTTGCCTTCTTATTGTTTTTCTTGTTTACCGGAGTTATGTGCAGAAAAAGAGAACGAATAAAATACTGACACAACAGAAAGAAGAGATACAGGCACAGCGCGATAGACTGGCAGAACTGAATAACGAACTGACCCAGAAGAACGAGGAGATCAGCGCCCAGCGTGACGAGATTGAAGCACAGCGCGACTTGCTGGATGTCCGCAACAAACAGGTTGAAAAAATAAACAGGGAGATCACCGACAGTATCCGCTATGCTCAACGTATCCAGGGTGCAATGATGCCTACAACAGATCAGTTATCCGAAATATTCAGTGATTATTTCCTTATGTTTCGTCCGCGTGACATAGTATCGGGCGATTTTTACTGGGCGATAAAAAGGAACGAATGGCTTATTTTCTGCGTGGCAGACTGTACTGGCCATGGCGTCCCCGGAGCATTTATGAGCCTGCTCGGTATTTCGTTCCTGAATGAGATCGTAAAGGATGCAAATATCACAAGCACGTCCGAAGCCCTTGATGAATTGAGGACCATGATAGTCGGTTCATTAAAACAACATGATTCGCTTAAACACGAAAAAACCCTTTCGGGCATCAAAGACGGGATGGACATTTCGCTATGTGTGCTGAATACAAAAACAAAAGAGTTGCAATTTTCCGGCGCCAACAATCCATGCTGGATAATGAAAAGCAACAGGGAATTCATCGAATTGCCAGCCGACAAGATGCCTGTGGCTATTCATACTGTGATGAATAATTTTTCGATGAAGACAATACAAATGAATGCCGGGGACATGATATATCTTTCGAGTGATGGCTTTGCCGACCAGTTCGGAGGGAAAAGCGGTAAAAAATTCATGCGTAAAAATCTGCGTGAACTTTTGTCATCAATTGCCGCAATGCCGGTGGGAGAACAAAAGTCCGCCCTTGATAAAGCCTTTGACGAATGGATAGTGGGAGATCACCAGCTTGATGATGTAACGGTTTTAGGCGTAAGAGTTTAATGGAATAATCCTATGAAATATCCATGAGCAATAACCACACAAATCAGGAATGTATAAAAAGGTGAATAGGAATGTTAATATATTCAGCGATCAGTATTTTGCCACTGATTACACAGAAAAAAATCTGTGAAAATCTGTGAAATCTGTGGCTAAAGATACAGGCAAATAATTATGAAATGCCCATATACTCAACAATGTGTAAATTTCCAAACAGATGAAACAGAATAAAAGCGCATTAAAGGTAAATCCGGGAGTTTCCCAGCCCCCCGATGTTAATCCTTCTAAGAAAATATACAGTAAGAAAAGATCGCTTACCACAAAACAATTCGTAAAGGGAATAAGGGAATGCAATATCAGTATTCTGAGTCAGGCAATAACGATGATTGAAAGCGACCTGTACGAACACCGCAAACAGGCTTACGAAATAATTAATGAATGCCTTCCTTTTTCCGGGAACTCTATACGTATCGGAATTACCGGATCACCAGGCGTCGGGAAAAGCACTTTTATTGAAAATTTTGGGAACTATGTTATAAACCAGAAGCATAAACTGGCAGTGCTGGCAATTGACCCAAGCAGCGTGCGTAGCAAAGGCAGCATTCTGGGTGATAAAACAAGGATGGAAACACTTGCCGTTAATCCTTCGGCATATGTCAGGCCCAGCCCGTCAAAAGGGTCGCTGGGCGGTGTTGCATCACGTACGCGCGAAGCGATGATACTTTGTGAAGCCGCTGGATTCGATTGCATTTTTATTGAAACTGTGGGAGTGGGGCAGTCGGAAACATTGGTGCATTCAATGGTCGATTTTTTTCTTCTCCTGCAGCTTGCCGGCGCCGGCGATGAACTTCAGGGCATAAAACGCGGGATAATGGAAATGGCCGATGCAATTGTGATTACAAAGGCAGATGGTACCAATACCCGTAAAGCAGAGATGGCCAGAGTGCAATATGCAAATGCAATGACGCTTTTCCCTGTCCCCGCATCAGGGCAAAGGCCGTCCGTATTGACATGCTCGGCAGTTTATAATAACGGCATTCCTGAAATATGGGACTACATAAGTAATTTCATTAATACAACCGGGAAGAACGGTTACTTTACTCAAAACCGTAAAGACCAACAGTTATACTGGTTCTTCGAGAATATCAAAGATAATCTTAGTGAGAACTTCTTTAATAACGAAAAAGTAAAAGCACTCCTTCCTGAACTTCAGCGCCAGATATCCCAAAGTAAGATTTCATCAATTGCTGCATCGCATAGGTTGCTGGAGACGTTTTTCGGAAAAGGGAAGGCAGACTGAAATCTTGATTTTATTTTCGTACATCATCACAGAGTGAGTGCATAGTAATATATGATATCAAGGAAGAAGTTGTTCTGATTTTAAAGTTCTAATAGCAGAGATTTGTTATTTATTAATCTTAAACAACTCATTATTTACGATCTGCATATTGCCGGTATCTACATAACCACGCACAAAACGTGAAGGCAGCTTATAACTCAGTTCATTTGCCGGATTGTATTCGCTGATACCATATTCAACAAAAATATCTTTGTCTAGTTTTAACTCTCCTGGTTTTGTCACTTTATTTAATTTTAACGGTATGCCTATTATTATTACGAATTTGCCGTAGTTCTTATATATCTGTAATTTATATTTCAGATCAACAATATTATCAGTTACCTCTTCGGATGACTTATGAAAATTCTCAGAATATTTAAACCCTTCTTTTAAGATACTGTCGGCAATTTCCTTTTCATTCGTTACGTGAATAAACACCCTGAGATCTTTGAAAAGATCCCTGATGTAATTATGGATCATATTAACTACCTCGTCCGAAGCGCTTGATGTATAAAGTTCCCTTGAAAAGATGATCCTTTCGACAAGTTTCAGGTAATTCAGTTTCTCGCCTTTATAGTAAACGTCTGATAATCTCCTGAAAAGTTTTCTTAGCCTCCTCAGCAGTAAAAACTGTATCAGTATTATGATCAGCAAACATGCTATTATAATATATGTGCCGGTTGATGCGTGAAATATGTTTGTAAATTTATCCATGAATGTATGAAAGCGTTATTTTGCTGCTGATGGTATTAATTTTCAAAGATAAGAAGAAGCGGGCATTTTGCGAAATGTTTTTTTTGGCAATAACGCATAATAGATTAAATTTGTAACTGCAAAGGGTTTAACTTTATCAGAAGAAGAACATACACAAAAAACCAAACACACCCAACACA
>CAZEWB010000432.1:0-4044 GCA_964515655.1 uncultured Bacteroidales bacterium | reverse complement strand
AGAGCTTTCGGCATTTGCTTCATGCTTTTGTAAGTGGTACCCATGTTGTTGAGGATAATGGCGGCTCCGTTCTGGTCTCCGAGGGTGTTCCTTATTTCAAGCGCTTTTTCATAACAGCCTATTGCCGTCTTGTAATCCTTTTTGTCGGAATATATGCTGGCCATGTTATTATATATAACGCCAATTCCGCGCTGGTGGTTGATCTCGGTGAACAATGAAAGCGAAAGACCGTAATAGAAGAGTGTGGAATCGTTGCTGTATGCCGGATTTTCCTTGCGCCCGAATACATTGCCTATGCGTGCGTATGCATTTGCGATCTGTGCCTTGTTGCCTGATACCTGAAGACAGACTAAAGCGTCCTTTGAGTATTTCAGGGCTTCATCGTATTTGTTCTGGTCGAGAAAAAGCACTCCAAGCGAAAGCATTACGCGGCCCTTCCTGTCAGAATCATTGAGTTTGTCAGCAGCCTTTAGCGCCTTCATGTAGCTTTCAACTGATTCGGGATATTTCCCCAGCTCTTTCCACGCCTGGCCAATGCTTATATAACCATCTATTACACCTTCCTGGTAGTTTATTTCTTCGAAAATTGCAATCGCTTTCTTATTCTCTTCTATTGACTCTTTTACGCTGCCTTGGTAGTAAAGCGCATCGCCCATGTTTGAGCATGCTTTACCCTGTCCCTTCCTGTCACCTGTTTTGATCGCAAGATTATATGCCTTTTCGGCATACGATAATGAAGAATCAACATTAATATTATAAAACTTGCCGGAGATTTCGTTCAGCAACCTTACCCTCGTGCTGTCGTGCCTTGCCTTTTGCAAAAGAATTTTAAGACTGTCTGCCCGCTGCTGGTAATTACCCTGTGCGTGTACAAACTGTGCTGAAAAAACAAATATGGCGAAGAATAAAAACCTCAATTTACAATTGTTGCAGATGCGAAAATAGTGAAAATAATTTTAGCCATGTTCCTGCTCCTCTTTTCCGTGATTTATCCCCCTCTTTTCCGTGGTGTCCCCCGACAAACCACATGAGGTTGTTTTTTACAACTCCAACTCTGGTCCGTCAGGACTAACCTGAGGAGTGGCCGGGGAAAATATTTTTTAATGTTATTGTTATAAACTTCTCCCACCGTTTATTGTAGATGATAAACAAAAGGATCAATCTCAAAGCAATGGATAAACGGATTTTAACTCTTCAACAACAATTTTTAACCCATGTTAACTTATTTGTCTTATTTTCATTTCTAATTTTGATTCGAAAAAATATTTGTTTACAAATAAATCTGATTAATATGAAACCATCCTTTTCTGTTCGTAAACAGGTAGTGTTCCCACTGCTGATATTAATTGGATTTATCAGTACAACCCTGGCTTTCGGACAAGGTCAAAAAACAATTATTCCGATTGAAAAATCTCTATATGGAATGCTGTTTACAAATATTCAGGTAAATGGTAAAAATGTAAAAGCGATCATTGATTTTGGTGATCCTAACAGATTTCAATTGTCAGAAACTTTAGTAAAGAAATTGAAAATCACTTTAGTAAAAACCAATAAAGCTGCAATAGGCGTAAATGGGCAATATCAGGTATATGACGGTGTTATGGAAACTGTCAAAATAGGAGATATGGTTTTAAAAGACGAAACATTTTCATCTTCTCCGGGCGAAATGGAATTGGTAAGCAGTCAAATTAATACTGATTTTCAGGCAGTGGTTGGATGGGGCTTTTTTTCAGAGTATTATATTACAATGAACTATCAGAAGAACGAAATAATACTCTCTGGCACAAGAGAAAAGCAGAGTAATGTGTGTTTTTCAGCTAATCTGGATAGTCAATTCTCTCATCTGGTCATGCAAAGTAAGATAAATGGAATAAATGCAAACCTGATAATTGATACCGGAGCCCCTTTATCATTATTAGACAGTGCATTTTTTCTTACAAATAACATTCCTTCATCTGATACGGTTATAAAGCATTTATCTGATATTATTCCTTTAAAAACTATTTCAACTACATTTATTAGTAGTACAGTAAATATTTCTTATTTAATCTATGACCTTTCTTTAACAGAATCTATGGCTGTCGGAATAATCGGAGGAGATATATTTGATAAATACAAAGTATATATTGAACCAAAAGAGAAATTGACTTACTTTATAAAAGAACAGAACAAGTAGGGCTGGTTTTTTGTTTACACTTTAATTGTTATAAACTCCTCCCACCTTGTAGTATAGCTTGGCGAAAGTTTTTCCTGTCTTAATTTCCATCGTTTGCCGAAGCCCTGCGAACCGATGCGCAGAGTGTCGCGGCCATATTTTTCGTTAAGACTGTCCATTACTGTCATAATATCGCTGTGCTTTTCGCGGGGAACGTCATCGAAAAGTTTTTGCTGCAGGTTTTCTTGTGGAGTGATGCCGGAAACGATAACACCTGCTTTTTTATATCTGTAGCCTTCCTTAAAAATACTTGCAAGTGCCAGCTGAGCGTAGTGATTTATTTCAATGCTGCTGTTCGTTGAGACCGGTAAATGTATCACCCTGTTGCGTGCATACTGTGCCAGGTCTTTGCGGTGGGGGTTGGTTGTAACAAAAACCATTAGAATTGCAGCAACAGATTTCTGCTTGCGTAATTTATATGCACAACTTGAGGCAAATCTTGTAACCGCTTGTGAAACATTTCCAAGATCAGAGATCATTTCTCCGAACGAACGGGAAGTTAATATTGCCTTTTTTGCAGGAATAGAATTTATGAGTTCTCCGCATGCTTCGCCTAGTAATTCCTGCTGTGTGCGCAGTCCCATTACTGTCATGTTCTTGCGAACCCATGTTTTCGGTAACTGCGTGTAATGCCAAGCAGTTGATACTCCGTTCTCGTTCAGGAAACGGGAATATTGTCTGCCGATTCCCCACACGTCACCGACTGGAATTGCTTTAAGGGATTCATCACGCTTTTCTTCGCTGTCGATGACAAAAACACCGTTGTTTGCAGGAACTTTTTTTGCATGCCATGTCGCAGCCTTTGCAAGTGTTTTTGTTTGCCCGATACCAATACTTACCGGAATGCCTGTATAACTGAGGATTTTTTTTCTGAGTTTTTGCGCAAACTCTCCGGGGTTATAGTAATCGAATCCGCTCAGATCAATAAACGATTCGTCAATTGAATAAATTTCTATAGCAGGGCATTCCTCGGTAAGTATGTTTGTCACCCGCCCGCTCATGTCGCCGTATAAGGCAAAGTTCGAAGAGAAAACATGTACATTATTACGCTCAATTATGTCTTTAATTTCGAATGCAGGCTGGCCCATTTTTATGCCAAGGGCTTTTGTCTCGTTACTGCGGGCAATAACACAACCGTCGTTGTTCGATAATACCAGAACCGGTTTGTCGCGGAGGGCAGGATTAAAGACCCTTTCGCACGAAGCGTAAAAGTTATTGCAGTCAACAAGGGCAAACATCCGGTATATTTATTTATAAGGTGAAGTATCAAGTATTATTAATATCATTGAAGTAGAAAATCCCGAAGGGATTTAATATTAATAACCACCGACGAAGTCGGTGGTACCTCAAAAAAAGGTAACTGCAACCCCGAAGGGGTTGAATATTACGACAAAATATAATCATACTTTATGAATAACATATGTCACTATCCCCCACACGATAAACTCATTTCCGGGCACGACTTCTATGGGCTTAAAGTTCGGATTGGCAGGCATCAGCCACAGCTTTTTCTTCTCGATCTTAAGAGTTTTTATGGTGAACTCACCGTTTATAAAACATACCGCTTTTTGCCCGTTGCGGGGGTCAAGACTTTTATCGATAATTAAAATATCCCCGTCTTTTATTCCCGCATCCATCATGGAATTTCCACGCACACGCCCGTAAAAGGTCGAACTGGGATGGCGGACAAGTTCTTTATTTAAATCAATTGCTAGCTCAGTGTACTCTTCTGCAGGCGACGGGAACCCCGCACTGATACTTCCGACCATGGGCAATGCTTCCTCACTCGAAACACCTGCAGAAAACAAAACCCAAACACACCCAACACA
>CAZEWB010000431.1:1181-4048 GCA_964515655.1 uncultured Bacteroidales bacterium | reverse complement strand
AGGATTATATATTGTAGAAGTAACCTCGAATTCACAAAGGACAGTACAAAAAGTTATTGTAAACTAACGCATAAATGATAATAAAGAAAGGTCGCTGAGGAAACAGCGGCCTTTTTTGTTTAAGGTTTACTTTACTTTTTTACTTGTCATTCTGAGCAGAGCGAAGAATCTAATTTCAGAACGCTTTAGATCCTTCGCTGCACTCAGGATGATAAGAAGAGGGTTGTTTTAATAATTCCTTCTCAGCGCAATCTTCCCGCTTATCCATTGTTTGCCCACGGCATATCTTATCAGGTAAATTCCGGAGGCATATGCACTAAGGTCAGCAGTCACTTCCACTCCGGGTTCGATATTGCTGATCACCTGCAGGGCCTTGCCGCTCAGGTCGCTTATGTATAATTCCTTTATTGCTTTGTTCGAAACGATGTGTATTATACCGTCGGTCGGATTCGGGTAATAGCTCCATTGTATTTCAGTAGTATCATCTGGCAATCCTGTTTTCAACGAATCAATAACATCTGTTCCGGCTAAGGATGAATCAATATCCGAAGGGACCACTATCTGGGAATCGGGAAGGTTCACACCTAGATCCGTAACGTACTGCTGGCAGTCGGGCATATAAGTGTACGACTTGATGATCCTCACAAGCAGGTCATTCAATACTTCCACAGTATAATTATCTGTGCTGGGTTTTATGTGTGAATAACCAATAGCGCTGTGGTTGGTAAGAAAAGTATATGTTCCGTTGGTAGCAAGTGCAATACACCTCATAAGGTATTCAGAATTTTTATCAGTACCGCTGCCGGTCACGGGCACTATCCTGATTCCTTTTTCAGCGGCATTCTCACATAGTTCACGCATCTTATTCTGGATTGCAATTGTATTGTGAGGGGGAGCATCCAATACAAGGAAAAGAATTTTTGCACGCGTATCGGTGCGCCAGCTGAGCCTGTTTATCGCAGAGTCCAGCGCAACTTCCACCGACTCCTCATAATCGCCTCCGCCTGACGAATTATGCCTGTTGGTATACCCAACGGATTCCGACAAAACAGAAGTGAAATCCTGCGATTCGGTTATATATGTATCACCTTTGTCGCGGTAAAAAATATTGGCAAAACGGAAATTTAGCACAGAACTAATTTCTTTGGATTTAAAGACCACATCATTCAGGTCGTATTTCAGGTAATCTATTTCATCCTGCATACTGCTTGTGGCATCAACCACAATTGCAATATCCACGTTCTGCGACTGGTCGCAGGTTGTACTGAATTCAACAGTATTTATACCTCTTTTGAATTTCTTAGCTCTGTTCACAGTTTTCGCTTCACCTTTATATGTAACAACAATTGAAGCATCACTTATCTTAAATGTACTGTCCGGTTTTAACCTGCCCCACAATTCTGCTTTTCCCGTATTATCCGAAACACCGGTAAACAGCACCCGGCCCTTGTCTATAAGTTCAGCTCTGGCATTTGTCAGTGGCAGTCCGTCCTGATCCGTGATCTGCAGGACATAGCGGTACTCAGGTGCAAAATTCCAGTACTTCTCACTTGCTTTTAGCTCACCGTCAGTAAGGTCTGTCCACATGTTCCACTTTGCGAAGTCGTTTATCTCGCCCGCTGTGAGTTTTCCGTATGCAGCCGTATCGGCCTTTTTCCCGGTCTCTTCGCCCCACATATTGGTTGCAACAACAGCATTTGTAAGGTTGACGTTCGTTCTTGCTGCTGGAGCGGCGTATGACCTCATCTCCATGGCTGAGAACTTACTTGTTTTATCTTCTGTCATTGCAAAATCAGCCTTTTCGTCTTTTGTGACCCTTATCTCTTTCTTGGTTTTTGAATAACCGGCATAAATAATTTCGCATTCATATACACCTGTGTCCAGTTTTACATTGAAGTTGCCGCTTTCGTCTGTAAGAACATTTGCAACAAGAACACCATTCTTGTAGACATTTACATTGGCAAAGCCAAGAGAAAGGTTAACCATGTCCGAAGAATTAACGTTCCCTTTTAACGATTGCCCGTAACCTGCCTGATTCAGGCAAAGTATTATTAGAAGGGCTGTAATGATTGTTTTCATAATTTTATGTTTTAATATTACTTTACTTCGTAACCTTTTACTTTGGCAACCTCAATCACCGATTCATTCACGGCCTTGCCGAAATCATCCCCGGTATTGATAGTATTCGACTGGATATATTCCATACGCTTTTTGTTCAGTTCCTGAATTTCATTCTGAATACTCTGTCTTTCCTTTGATTTCTTTTCAATTTCTGCTTTCAGTTGCTCTTTTGTCAGGCTCTGGTACTCTGCAGGAAGGGTCTTCTTTTCAACTTTTGATATGTATTCAGGATCAACGTCAACTTTGTCAACCAGGTCCCATGCGTCGTTCCTGTATGCGCTACCTGACTTCGACACTGCCCTTTCGGTGATGTTAGCATTAGATATTCCCAGGGCATTCAGATCCTGCTTGCTCTGGTTCGACCAGCCCGAATACCCGCCGGAACCGTAAAAAATATAAGTATTGTTCAGTTTGATATTATATTTGTTTATCTGGTCATCGTATGGAGTGGCAACATAGATCACTTTTTCATCGGGATTGATGCAATAGTATTTTCCCCTGCCCCTGTCGGCCCCGTCTTTCCAGTATCCTGTAACACCTGTTGAATAGTCGCCGCAGTGAATTGTGTTAATGTAGATATCCTTGTTTTTTGCATCGCTGATGGATTCAATATAACTTACATCGCCCTGGTTGAACCGTTCGTTCCCGGCAATGTAAATGAGTTTCATGTTGTCTTTTCCATCTCCCCATTCAAGTTTTTTTACAGCCTGACCGATAACATTTCCGCAGTATTCCGAACCGCCGTT
>CAZEWB010000431.1:0-1171 GCA_964515655.1 uncultured Bacteroidales bacterium | reverse complement strand
CAGGTCAAGGTCGCTTGTAAAAGCATTCAGCTGCTTTATATATCCGGTCTGGGGATCCAGTCCGTCGTTCCCGTACATATAGAGAGAGATCTCTATCTGCGGTGGTTGTCCCTCATACTTCAACGTAGTAAGGGTATTCACAATATTCCACAGCCGCGATTTTGCCTGCTCAATAAGCCCGTCCATGCTGTTCGAGGCATCAAGCAAAAGAGCCACCTGTATCTTTGCTTCCTGGCTGAAAGCAAGCTTTGCAGCAATGGGTTCGCTATCATTTGCCAGTGGTTCCTGGGCCGCTGCCTGATATATTCCTGTCGAGGAGATCAAGCAGACTAACACTGTTTTCACAAAAAAGTTTTTCATAATATTCATTTTAAAAAGTTAAATTATTTCGAATCTGGCCTTTATCTCGAACCTCAGTTTTATGGCAGGGATGTTTGCTTCGGCCTGAGGTACATCATACGAAGACTGAGACATTACACAATTTGATGTCGGGTTCTGATTACTGTAGCCATACCAGTAATTGTTATTTACAGGCTCCTGCAATTCAATGACCTCGAATGCTTTTCCTGCCTTCTGCCCTATGCTTTCCATAAGATATTGTGCCTTATCCCTTGCAGCAACAATAGCTTCCTTTTTGATCTGCATCCTGTATTCAGCTATCTTCGTATGTTTACTCTGAGTTATCCGGATACTGCGCACATTCTCAGGGTCAAGGTCCTTTATAAAACTCAGGTCATAGAGGTTACAATCAAGATTGATCTTATACGTCCTTGTATTATTATGATGCCTGTATTCCCACCACCAGTAATACCAGTAATAAGGATTTTCGACAGAGACGAATGAAACGAGGACCTTCGGGATCTTATGAGATTCCAAGGCATCGAAGAAGTTCTTTTCCATTGCATCAACAGAAGATTTCGATTCGCTTTCGGAACCCAGCACGACCTCGAGTTCAATAATATCAGGGACAATAGTCATCTCGGCGCTGCCTGTTACTTCGATGAATGGCCTCGAGGCTTCCTGCGAATAGATCTTATTAATAAATAACAGGAAGAAGAATGTAATAATGAGAAACAGTTTTGATTTCTCTACAGAAGTGAATTTGTTCATGATTTTCAATTTTGCCCCTGCCCTAAAGGGAGAATTGAACACACCAAACACACCCAACACA
>CAZEWB010000430.1:0-4051 GCA_964515655.1 uncultured Bacteroidales bacterium | reverse complement strand
ATGGTCACTCAATGGTCACTCAATGGTCACTCAATGGTCACTCAATGGTCACTCAATGGTCACTCAGTGGTCATTCAGTGGTCATTCAGTGGTCATTCAGTGGTCGCTTGATGGTTAATTAATGAAAAAAAAAGATATGGAAATAGATGAATTGAGAGTATATCAGCAAGCGATGGAACTTGGTGAGAAAGTTTGGAACATAGTAATAGGCTGGGATTGGTTTGCGAAAGATACGGTTGGAAAGCAATTGATTCGGGCAGTTGATTCTGTAGCGGCAAATTTAAGTGAAGGATTTGGCAGATACCATTATCGTGAAGCCATGCATTTTGGGTATTACTCAAGAGGCTCTCTTTATGAAACAAAAACCTGGCTTACAAAAGCAAATAACCGCAAACTTATTTCAGAAAATGATTTCGACTTATTTATGAAAGAAATAAAAGATACGGGTGTGAAATTGAATAATTATTTATATTCTATCGGCAAACAAAAGCAACCGAACGACAACCTAACGATAACCGAATGACAGCAAAGCGAAAAATATTATTTGTTTTTTTTCTTTGTTTTTCTGCACATTCTTTTGCGGTAAATTACGTAAGTAATGGAACCGGAAACTGGAATGTCGGAGCCACATGGCTTCCGGTAGGTGTCCCCGTTGCCGGTGATAATGTTACTATTTCAAACGGAACTACTGTAACAATTTCTGCTGCTGCCGCCTGTGCAACCATTACTATTAATCCGACAGGACAATTAACCTGTGCCGGGTTTAACCTGACTGTTTCGGGAACAACGACAATTTCAGGGACATTTCTTGATAATAATAATGCCGGTATAAATAGATTTACCGGTTTAGTAACAATTAATGCCGGTGGTACATTCACAACCACAGCCGTAACCACCGTAGCAAATATGGTGTTCAGAGGCGGAATAACTCATAACGGAGCGAGTTTTCAGGGAGGGGCGTGCAATTTTACCACCAATACTCAAAATATCGGCGGTGGCCAGGCAATGAGTTTTGCGAACAATGTCACAATAACGGCAGCGATAACTGTTAATAATCAAAATACGGCAGGAGTGACAATAACCGGAGTTTTAAATGGAAGTGTTGCGGGTTCAACATGGAATAACAATGTCAATTCAATACTTGATTATAAAAATGCCACACAACCAATGGCTGTAGGTACATTTACAGTAAATGCAAACCCGAATACAGTTTATTATAGTCTGGCAGGTGCGCAGGCTGTAAAAGGAGTAACCTATCATCATTTAATAATATCTGGCGGAGCAGGGACAAAGACAGTAAACGCTGCAACAACGGTGAACGGAGATCTTACAATCACATCAGGAACAACATTCGACCCATCCGGTTTTAATTTTGCTGTTACAGGATTATCAGCAATTGCCGGCACAATGTTAGTTTCAAGCAATGTTGGCACGAAAACATTCAGTGATATTACTATTTCAGGTGGTACATGGACAAGCAATGCAGCAGAAACCTTCACAATAAACGGAAGTGTAACGCTATCTGGCAGTACCGTTGGCGGCACCGCAACCGGTATATTTAATATCGGGACAGATTTAAATGTCACGGCGGGAACAACTAATACAATAAATGCCGCTACCCTGAATATTACCGGAACTACCGCCGTTGACAGCACACTGACTATTGCAAGCGCTACAGGTACAAAGACATTCGGGAATATAATTATTAACAATACAGGAACATGGACTAATTCTGCAAACGAAGCAATAACGGTAAACGGAAATATTCAGAACGATGGCATTTTAACTGCGGGTACTGCCGTATATACATTAGCAGGCGCTTCAAAAACGTTAAGCGGCGCTTCCGGAATAGCATTGCCAAGCGCTACTATTAATGGCGCTTATACTAACAATATTACAGCGGCGGCCGGTTTTGAGGTCAGCACGGCGATGGCAGGCACAGGCGCTTTAACACAGGGAGTAAACTCAATTTTGAAAGTCGGAGACAATAATATCTTTGCAAATCTTAGCCTTAATGCCAAGGCAACCGGCAATATTGTTGAATATTACCGCGCCGGGGTACAAACCGTCAAAGACCCCGTGAGCAGCAGGTATTACAATCTTACCATTTCAGGTAACAATATAAAAACTTTTGCGGTTGCCAATGTAATTATTATGGGTGAATTAACCATTAACGGGGCAACCTTACGCACTCTTGCCGGCTCTAATACTACTGTAAAAGGGAACTGGATAAACAGCGGAACCTATGATTTTACGACCAATGTAACAAACACGGTTACCCTCGACAGTATCCTTAATCAGACTATCACCAACACTCTGGTTCAGTCATACTATAACCTCACGGTTTCTAAAACCGCAGGTTCTGTAACCCTGAATAACAATGTAACGGTTTATAATACGCTCACCATGTCGGCAGGAAATTCGACAAGCATTATTACAGGTTCAAATAAAATTACACTTGGAACATCAATCGCAAATATTGGTACCCTGACATACAATAACGGAACAACAATCATCGGCAATTTTGAAAGATGGATAAACGGAACTGCAGGCGCTAATTATTTATTCCCTGTCGGAAGCGTTTCCTGTTATGCTCCGGCGAATTTTATCCCCACTGTAGCCCCCGATGTTCAGGGTTCTTTAATTGTTGAATTTGTTAGTTCTGCACCGGGCAACAATGGTTTACCCCTGGATGATAACGGGGCATTACAGTATAATGCTTTAAGCGAAGGATACTGGACATTAACCGCGGCAAACGGTTTTGCACACTCAGATTATGAACTTGATTTAACCGGTAACGGATTTTCAAGTTTTACCATAGATGCAGGCACGCGAATATTAAAGCGGGCTGATGCCGGAAGTCCCTGGTACGGAACAAACGGAAATCCCGGCGCTGGTGCCGGCAATCCGGGAGTAAATGCAGCCCCGACAGTAAAGAGAATAAATGTAAATGGAGTTACAGCACATTTTTGTTTCGTTGATGATACGCCTTGTACTCCACCGGTACCTTCTGCTATTAACGGTTCACAAAACGTTTGTATTAATGACGCGGGTGTTACATATTCCGTTGACTTTCATGCAGGGAATGAATGGGTCTGGACTATTACCGGAGGCACTCAGGCAAGCGGGGGAAACACTAACAGCATCACTGTTGACTGGGGCGCCGCGGGAATGACAGGTAATGTAAGGGTGGTAGAACGCTCTGCAACTCCACCTGTATGTCCTTCCGATCCTGTTGACCTTCCCGTGAATATCCATCCTTTTGCCACATCGTCTATTGCCGGTGAGACCAGTGTAGGTGAATATACAACAGACGAGCCATATTCCGTTACAAACATAACGGGTTATACTTATACATGGACAATAACCAATGGTACGATATCTTCAGGTCAGGGAGATTCAACTGTTTATGTAAACTGGGGCGGACCGGGCCCCCTTTCCGGTAAAGTGGAGGTTATTGGTAAGTATGGCACTTGCCCCGATGCTGCAACGCAAAGCTTAGATGTAACAATTACCCCTGTTATTTATAGTGTTCAAACCGGCAACTGGTCAACCCCTGCCACATGGGATTGCAATTGTATTCCTGCTGTTACCGACAGGGTTACGATTTTAAACGGACATATAGTTACGCTGACTGCCAATACAATTATAACAGGTTTGACAATTGATGCAGGAGGTGAATGTAATAATGGTACCCGAAATATGACCGTTACCGGCAATATTACAGTTAATGGTACTTATAGATATTCAAGCAATAATGATATTTTAACTTTATCCGGTCCAAATGCGACTATTGCCGGAACGGGAAATATTACCGGTATAGTTGCAACAAACTCAATAAACATAACTACTTCCAAAACCATATCCCCTTCTGCTAATCTTTCTGTAACAGGACCAATAAATATTAATACTATCGGAGCCGGAGTAGCTGTCACTAATAATGGTATTTTTTCGATTACAGGCGATATAATCGGGGCCAACGCAGCTACTTCCAGATGGATCAATGCCGCGGGGTCAACATTAAATGTTGGCGGAACATTACTTGCAATCG
>CAZEWB010000429.1:0-4053 GCA_964515655.1 uncultured Bacteroidales bacterium | reverse complement strand
CTCTTTTTCTTTTCTTGGGGCTTTGGACTTGGAATTTGGGGCTTGGAACTTTTTTAAACAAGAATTTATTTACGTAACATGAGTTATAAGTGCAAAATGACAGCGATTGAAGCACATGATATTGTAAAGACCTACGGCAACGTAAAAGCGCTTAACGGCGTGTCGTTGTCGGCTGAAAAGGGCGAACTATTCGGCCTCATAGGTCCTGACGGTGCCGGCAAAACCAGCCTCATGCGCATTCTCGTCACTCTGTTATTGGCAGATTCAGGAGCAGCCGGTATTTCCGGACACGATGTTGTAAAGAATTACAAAATGATACGTCAGATCACAGGATACATGCCGGGACGTTTTTCGCTCTACCATGACCTTACCGTTGAAGAGAACCTGAACTTTTTCGCAACAATTTTTGGAACAACAATAAAGGAAAACTATTCACTTATACGCGACATTTACGTGCAGATAGAACCTTTTAAAACAAGACGTGCCGGAAAACTTTCAGGAGGAATGAAACAGAAACTGGCTTTATGCTGCGCCCTCATTCACCGCCCCGAAGTTCTTATTCTCGACGAGCCTACAACAGGCGTGGATGCAGTTTCGAGAAGAGAATTCTGGGATCTGCTTAAATCCTACAAAAAAGAAGGAATAACAACTCTTGTTTCAACCCCATACATGGACGAAGCCGGCCTGTGCGAACGTGTCGCTCTTATACAGGGTGGAAATATTCTTGACACAGATACACCTGAGGCGATAACAAAGCGCTTTCCCCTTCCTCTTTTCACAATAAAAGCAGAACCCATGTCGGATGTTCTGCAAGCATTACGAAACTATGGCAACAGACCTGAGGTATGGATATTTGGTCAGGAAATTCATTTTGTCTCACATGAAGAAGGGATCAATTCTGAGAAGATCCGCATGTATCTTGAAAAAAACAATATTGTAACTGAAAAGGCCGAACAGATAAAACCCGGAATTGAAGATTGCTTTCTATGGATGATGAAAAAGACAGAGACCGCAAGCCTGTAATTGAGGTCAGGAATATGTTCAAACGTTTTGGTTCGTTCGTAGCCAATAACGACCTGAGCTTCGACGTGTACAAAGGGGAGATATTCGGCTTTCTTGGAGCTAATGGCGCAGGAAAAACTACTGCCATGCGTATCCTGTGCGGACTGTCGAAACCATCATCAGGCGAAATAACAGTTGCCGGATACGATATATACAGGCAAGTCGGGCAGATAAAGAAAAACATCGGCTACATGAGCCAGAAGTTTTCCCTTTACGAAGACCTCACTGTATATGAGAACATGAGACTTTTCGGAGGAATATACGGGTTAAAAAGGAGCGTTATTGCTGAACGTTCACAACAACTTCTGGAAATGCTTGGCTTCACTCATGCACGTAATACTCTTATTAAGGAGATCCCTCTTGGCTGGCGGCAAAAACTTGCATTTTGCGTCGCTGTCATCCACAGACCCCGTATAGTTTTCCTTGATGAACCTACAGGAGGTGTTGATCCGCTTACGCGAAGACAGTTCTGGGAAATGATACATCATACAGCAGCCGGAGGAACAACCGTTTTTGTCACCACTCACTACATGGACGAGGCCGAATACTGCGATCGTGTATCAATAATGGTAGATGGTGAGATCAGGGTCATCGGCAGTCCTTATGAACTGATACAACGCTTTGGCGTCACAAATATGAATGATGTCTTTCTTAAACTTGCACGTGCAAAAACTGCAGAAGTATGAAGAGATTCATGGGTTTTGTCAGAAAGGAGTTCCTCCATATTTTCCGCGACTGGCGGACAATGGTGGTTCTTTTTGGTATGCCCACTGCTCAGCTTATGCTCTTCGGTTATGTAATTACAAATGAGATCAAAGACGCTCCTATCACCATTCTTGATCCGTCGCATGACACTTACAGTATTGATATAACAAAGAGGCTCACATCTTCCGGCTATTTCATAGCAGAAAAGAACATAAACGGACAAAAGGAAATTGAGGATGTTTTCAGGGAAGGCAAAGTAAAGATCGCTTTCGTTTTTCCAAAGAATTTTGCAGAACAAAGTGAAAAGGAAAGATCAGCAACTATCCAGATAATTACAGATGCTTCGGAGCCAAACACTGCCAATATTCTTGCCAGTTATGCCGAAAGTGTTGTTATGAAATATGCCATGTCGCTTCAGAGAACAGGTATAGGAATAAATATTGAACCGCGAATGATATTTAATCCTGCTCTCAAAGGTGTTTATCTTTTTGTGCCGGGACTCATCGCCATGCTGCTTATGCTGATATCAGCGCTTCTTACATCAATCACCATCACACGCGAAAAAGAACTTGGAAATATGGAGGTATTACTTGTCTCACCTCTCAAACCGGCTCAGATCATTCTTGGGAAAGTAATTCCTTATTTGTTCCTGAGCTTCACAAGCGCTTTGCTTATCCTGCTTGCGGGAAACCTCGTTTTCGGGATTCCCGTATACGGGAGTGTCGCACTGCTTCTGGGAGAAACGATGCTTTTTATACTTATGGCATTATCTCTTGGAATTCTAATATCAACAGTTACATCAAGTCAGCAGATCGCAATGATGATCTCGATGGTAGCGCTTATGCTCCCGACAATACTGCTTTCGGGTTTCGTTTTCCCTGTCGAAAACATGCCGGCAATACTTCAATGGCTTTGCCACTTAATGCCTCCCAAGTATTTCATAACAATTGTAAGAGGCATAATGCTTAAAGGGAACGGCCTGGATGTTTTGTGGGGCGAAACTCTTGTGATATGCGGATTCACCATGTTCTTCATCATTGTAAGTATGAAAAAATTTAAAAAACGACTTGCCTGATGAGAACAATAATCTTTTTATTACAAAAGGAGTTCATCCAGGTAAAACGTAACCGTTCGATGCTGCCTATCATCTTCGTTGTTCCTATAGTGCAGTTACTTATCCTTGTCCATGCAGCTACATTCGAACTTAAAAATGTGAACTTTGCAATTGTTGACCTCGACCGCACACCGACATCTGCAGCATTAATAAGGGATTTTTCATCATCACCATATTTTAAAACAGCAGCATACTGCACATCAACCGGTGAAGGGATGAAAAAACTGTACGACGGAACTGCAGGCATGGTTATGTTGATCCCGAAATATTTCAGCAAAGACATCGCTGAAGGTAAGGGCAATGCATCCGTACAACTTCTTCTGGACGCAGTAAACGGAACAAATGCAGGACTGATACAGGCATACTCAACCCGCATAATCGGGAGGTTTGCACTTAAGCAGGCTACTTCTTCACCTATGGTAATTCCGGAATCTGTTAAACCGGTTTCATTCAAAGTCGAAACAAGGCACTGGTTCAACCCGGAGCTTAACTTCAAGACATTTATGGTTCCGGGTATTCTTGTTTTGCTTGTGACTGTTATCGGATTCCTTCTAAGCGGGATGAACATAGTTCGTGAAAAAGAGATCGGCACTATCGAACAGATGAATGTTACCCCCGTGAAAAAATATCAGTTCATTGCCGGCAAACTCATTCCTTTCTGGATCATCGGTTTGTTTGAACTTACTCTTGGACTTGCTGTAGGAAAACTATTTTTTGATATCCCAATGGAAGGCAGTTTGTGGCTTGTATTCCTTTCTGCGTCAATATACCTGATCGTGATCCTTTCGATGGGCCTTCTTGTTTCCACTGTTTCCGACAATCAGCAGCAGTCGATGTTCATCTCTTTTTTCTTTATGATGATTTTCATTCTCATGAGCGGCCTATTCACTTCTGTTGACAGCATTCCTTCGTGGGCTGCGGCTATAAATACATTAAATCCGGTTGCTTATTTTATTAAGATCATGCGAATGGTTCTTCTTAAAGGCTCAGGATTCAATGATATTTTACCTCATCTGCTGAGCATACTGGGACTTGCCGCCATGTTTGCTTCGCTTGCGGTGTGGAGGTATAAGAAAGTGGGATGAAAATTACTACTCCCTCCCATGGTTTGTCCCCTGACAAACCATCAAAACACATTACATTAATTCACTCAAATGAGTAACTAAATTATA
>CAZEWB010000428.1:0-4065 GCA_964515655.1 uncultured Bacteroidales bacterium | reverse complement strand
AAAATTGACTATTTCGATGATGTTCTTACAATAAATCAGAAAGAAACACGTGCCCTGAGACCGACATTGTACGATTTTATTGCACACAGAGCGATAGATTTTTTCAGCAACTCCGAATCAGGTCTTACTCAGCCCGCCGACCAGTACATTCCGAATGATCCCCTCCTTTTTGCGCCTGCTGAAAGATTTCAGACGCTTGCAATTACAACTACTGACACTTTATCGCTTACATATTTTTCGATAAAAACATTTCAGAAACTTCTTTCATTTCATGTTCCCTACAACGATGCAAACATAATGGTTGATGCTGACCTGAAGAGACTGAAATTTATTCTTAACAACAGTCCCCTTCCTGAAAAAGACAGTCTGTATCTGCAGGCTTTATTATTACTGAAAGAAAAATACAGTAAGGATTCTGCCTCTGCGTGGGTATCATATGATATCGCCATTCAATACCAGAAACTGGCAAACACATTCAACCCCAAGACCACACCTCAGTATAAGTGGCATTATAAGAAAGCTGCAGATGAATGCAAAGAGGCAATAAATAAATTTCCTAAAACATGGGCGGCCTCTAACTGCAAAAACCTGCTTTCAGGAATATCAGCAAAAAGTTTCTCGGTACAATGCGAGCGATACAGTATCCCCGAAAAACCAACTCTTGTAGAGATAAATTACAGAAATACCGAATCGGTGAAATATATAGTTTTCAAAGATGATGCTCAGAAATTCTATGAAAAAACAAAGAACAAAGACTATAAGGAAACAATTGCATATATAGCAGGTTTACCGCAGGTAACACAGGGAAAATTCAACCTTCCCGTTGACGGAGATTTCCAGAATCACAGGGCGGAAGCTATGCTGCCTTCACTTCCCGTTGGAGAATATGTAGTGCTTTTCACATATTACGATAATTTAAAAGCCGATTCAAACGCAATATCCTATTATCAGTTCTCTAAAACATGGCTTAGTTATTATTTCCAGCAGAGCGAGGATGCCGAATACTCGTACAGAGTAATGAACCGCGAGACAGGATTGCCGGAACAGGGTGTAACTGCAGAAATGTGGAAAGAAGAATACGACTATAAAAAACAGGAATATGAATTCACAAAACTTCAGACGTTCGTTACCGATGCCAATGGTTCGTTCACAATTCCGAATACAAAAAGCTACAGATATTTCCGTGTTCATCTTATAAAAGGCAACGACAGGCTTTATTCCGATGATTATCTTTATCAGTATGAGCCATACAGATACAATGATAAGATACATAATGTAACTTACTTCTTTACTGACAGGGCCATATACAGGCCGGGACAGACAGTCTTTTTCAAAGGCATAACAATTGAGACCGACGGAAAAACACACAGGATAAAACCAGGCTTCCCTTCAACTGTGAACCTGATGGACGTAAACTATCAGAAAGCAGGAGAACTTAAACTTGTAACAAACGAATACGGTTCATTCAACGGATCCTTTACACTTCCTTCCGAAGGACTGGCGGGCAATATGATGATCTCAAACGATTACGGCTCGGTCTCATTTTCTGTTGAAGAATATAAACGGCCGGCTTTTGAAGTGGAATTTGAACCTGTAAAGGAGAGTTACAAACTTAACCAGGAAATAACTGTAAAGGGAAAAGCGACCTCATATTCCGGTGTCCCTATCGATGGGGCAACAATTCAGTATAAAGTGACACGGCAGGCATGGTATCCTTACCGTTATTACTGGTGCTGGTACCCTCCGGTCTCCGGTGAAACTGTTGTCGTATTCGGAACTGAAAAAACCAAAGATGACGGAACTTACGAAATAAAATTCAAGGCAGTTCCCGACCCCACTCTCCCTTCAAAATATAAACCTGCATTCTGGTTCGCAGTTGAGGCTGACGTTACTGATATAAACGGTGAGACGCACAGCACAAGTACAACCGTTGCTGTCGGATATGAATCATATTACCTGAATTCCACCATTTACAGTGACGTAAACTCAAAAAAACCTGACCCGTTCAAGATCATTGCTACAAACCTTTCGGGACAGCCTCTCGAAGTTACCGGCGCTTTCAACATAACACAGGTAATTGCACCAGATAAATATTTCAGCGACAGACCATGGGAAAAATCAGAATTCACTCTTTTCAGCGAAAAGGAACTGAATGATGCGTATCCATACTACCCTTTCAACGACGAAAATCAGATCGTAAAATGGCCGAAAGGCAAAAAAATGATGGGATCTGATTTTCACTATGTGCCTGAAGATACCACCTTCAAAGGTTATAACCTTAAACTTCCTCCGGGGTACTATTTCCTCGAAGCAAAAGGGAAGGACAAGAGCGGGGAGGAAGTAAAATACGAACAATACTTTAAAGTCTTCGGACCTGAATCAGGAGCTGCAGTATATAATGATATCTTTAACCTGACAAACATAAAATACAGTTGTGAACCCGGAGAAACAGCACAATTTCTTATCACAGCAAAAGCAAAAGATGTAAAAGTCCTGTACCAGGTTGAACACAAAGACAAGATAGTTAAAAGCGAATGGCTGACATTGAACAATGAACAAAAACTGATAGAAATACCTGTACAGGAAATTCACAGGGGAAATTTCACGGTTCATTTTACTGTAATAAAACATGCACGGCTCTTCAGTTTTAAAGAAACCGTTTATGTTCCATTCACCAATAAGCAACTTGATATTAAATTCGAAACTTTCAGAAGTAAGCTGTATCCCGGGCAGGAAGAAGAATGGAAGCTTACAATAAAGGATATGAAGGGTGAAAAGATGGCTGCCGAAATGATGGCAACTCTTTATGATGCATCTCTTGAATCATTCCGGAGTCACTACTGGTACTTCTGGTTGTACAACAGCGATTACTCAAGGTATTACACTCAGTCGGGAAGATCTTTCTCATTTACTACAAGTTCAGTTTTACTTAACAATCTCAGCAAATATTTCCCTACCTACAGTTATTATTATGATGAATTAAACTGGTTTGGATTTAATTTGTACTACGGCGGATACGGTTATCATGGCAGGGGAGGTTACTACAAATCGGCAATGCCCTGCATGGCCATGGATGCAACTGCAACACGTGAAGAATCAGAGGTGACTACCACAGGAGCATCTGCTGACCTGGATGACAAAGCAAAAAGCAAGAACGGAAAGGACAGGAATCTGGAAAATTCTGCCGGCGAAAAGGTCGAAGAATCACAACAGAAGGAAACAGACAGCCGGAACGGAGGGAACGGTAACGGCGATGGCGGAAAAGAAGTTCAGGTACGTACCAATCTTAACGAAACAGCATTTTTCTATCCTAATCTTTACACAAATGAAAAAGGAGAGATCGTTATCAAGTTTAAAATTCCAGAAGCTCTCACAAAATGGAAGATGCTGGGACTTGCTCACACCAAGGATCTCATGTCGGGCACTGTCACCAATGAACTTGTAACGCAGAAGGACCTGATGGTGGTTCCCAACCTTCCGCGCTTTTTCAGGGAAAACGATAACATTACTGTAACTGCAAAGATCCAGAATGTAAGCGATAAGAACCAGAACGGTATTGCAAAACTCGAACTCTTTGACGCTGTTACAATGAAGCCGGTTGACCAGAACTTCGCAAATACAAAGGCATCGGTCAGCTTTCAGTCTACAGCAGGTAAATCTGTTAATGTAGCATGGGATCTCAAGGTTCCCGAAACTGTTTCTGCTGTGGTTGTAAGGATCACTGCCGTTACCGAAAAATTCTCCGATGGCGAGGAACGTCCCCTGCCCATACTCAGCAACCGTATGCTGGTAACAGAGACATTGCCTTTACCGATGAAGAACAAGGGATCTAAAGATTTTGTTTTTGAAAAACTTACCAAGTCCGGTTCGTCTACAACACTAAAACATCACAAACTCACTCTTGAATTCACATCGAATCCCGCATGGTACGCAATACAGGCTCTGCCTTATATGATGGAATATCCTTATGAATGTTCCGAGCAGGTCTTTACCCGTTTTTACGCCAACACAATTGCAACAAGCATTGCCAATTCCGCCCCCCAAAAACCAAACACACCCAACACA
>CAZEWB010000427.1:947-4066 GCA_964515655.1 uncultured Bacteroidales bacterium | reverse complement strand
TGTGTTGGGTGTGTTTGGTTTGGTTGTGTGAAGTAAAATAACTTGAGTTAACGGAACCGCAACTTGAATAAGTTACTTTAAATGGCTTACTAGAATACCCTGTTAACCCTGTACTTATATCAGTAACAGAAATATTATGAAAAGTTGAACCGTGAGGTACAATTACAGTAATTGAGTTAGTATTACTAGTAGAAACAGTGGCACGAGTTGCACCAAAATAGACAATATTACTGTCAGTGTTTGAATTGAACATACTACCACTTATTGTAACTGAAGTACCAACAGGACCTGAAGGTGGGGAAAAAGTAGTAATTATTGGTTGACCAAAAGCATTTACAAAAATGGTAGTAATAATTAAGACAAATAGAAATTTCATAATTACTTAATTTCCTCAAATATAACGAATATTTAATCAACAAAAAAATAAATATAGTATGACGTAATATTACAAAAAAATGAAAACGATGATTTATAGCTTTCATAAGTTATATATAAAAAGCAAACATTTAAATTTTTTCTTATAAAATTTATATCCCCGGCCTCTTCTTTACATTCGATGGCTTAAGATCAGTATTAACAGTTTTAGGGTTAAGATGATTACCTTCGTCATCCAAAACGGCAAAGGACAGAAGTTTTACAAGTTTGTTTTTTTCGACAGAAAACAGGTCCTTGCCGTCAACCTTTTTTTCATAAAGCAGCTTGAATATTTCTGCCAGAAATATATTTCTATTGCAGTTTAGCCGGACACAACCCTTTAACTGGAGTATTTTCATAGCTTCTTTAATGACCTCTTCAGGGATTTCGGGCGTGTCTGCCGGGTTTTGTGTCTGGTAGGATGGATTTATCTCTTTAACTTTAGAAGAGCCGTAATACTCGCCCAGAACTTCATATATTGGGGGATGCTGGAGGAAGAGCCAGGGATAAGTAAGGACCCGGGGCAATTCTTTATTAAGAACATTCCGGAGATCAGTTTCTGATGGAGGGGCTTCGTTTAGGTATGGGCTGAAAAACTTCGTATGGAAAACAAGACAGCGGATAATAAAAAGGTTTAGGATATAGAAAATATAAAGATCATCCTGTTTTACTACGGTACTGGTGCTGGAGGAATGCATGTAAAATGCGATCCGGGATTCATGGAAGAGTTTCCGGAGTAATTGCAGGTTCCTGCAGGCGTATGGGCGGATGTCAAGCTCCGGCGAAGCGGAATCCATCACGTGTTCAGCCCGTATCTTAACCCTTTCTAACTGGTCCGCCAAAAAAATACTAAAAATCCTGGCCTTTTCGCCCGGAGGATCCGGAAGGGCGATATCCTCGCTTAAAGGATAAATTATCCTGGGCATAAGGACGGCATTGTACACATTAAGTTTGTCATTGAACACATAGGAAAGTTCAAGATCATCGGTCGAGTGGTAACCGTAAGAAGTAAGATCGGCAGAGGAAACAAAACGCTCTGCTTCGTTTTTATCAGCAGCGGAACAGACAACACAGGTATTAGCAGAACGCACCAGCGAAAGGGCAGACTTAAAAACAGGCTTCGTTACAGTAACCGGGTTGTATGCACCTCTGACGACCTGCCTGTAAACGGCATAATCGTTAGTCTTGGGGACTTCAAAGGCTTGCATAATCTTAATCGTTTAGTACTATTTTTCAACTTTTAAAATTTACTTGTGTAACTGAACATACATTTTTCAACGTATTGCAGTTCTCTTCGGATTTTATATAACTTATACTTATAGAACATTACCAAAGGTAGTAAATCGGAAGCAAAAAAATGAGGGTGTTGATAAGTAAACAGTATGCTTAAACACCTTACAGAATGCGGGCTGCAAGATTATGTGATTGAAAATCAACAGGGGTATATTTATCAACAAGGCCGGGTGTTAATGGATACGTAAAAAAGTAGCATTATTAACAAAATTGTACTCAAAAGCCATGGTTTAAACCCATCAAAAAGCCGAGAAAATTATTTTTTGGTTTACTTCCCGGTGTCTGCTTTTTCCTTTTTTTCTTCCGGGACTGCAGGAACTTCATCAAATATTTCCATGGCCTTGTCAAGGTCGGCGTTAACGATTTTAGTATATACCTGTGTTGTCCGGATGGAATTATGCCCCATCAATTTTGAGACATATTCAATACGCATCCCCTTGCGGAGCGCACGGGTTGCCCATGTGTGGCGGGAAGTATGGAAATGAATGTTCTTTTCAATACTGGCATCTATAGCAAGATCCTCAAGGTCTGTATTTGTATATGTGGTTATTGCTGAAATTCTGTTCAGAAGAGTGGCCGGGTCTTTAAGATCGTCAGTCTTTTTAAGGAAGGGGAAAATGAAATCATTGTTCTTTGAGTTCTTCTTCTTATATATATTAATAATGTCAAGAGCCTTTTTGGGTAGTTTAATCGTTATTCCGGAACCGGTTTTCTGTGTCTTTAAAATGATATGATCACCGTTAAAGTTTTCCCATTTAAGTTGTATAAGGTCAGAAATACGAATTCCCCCGGCATTACAGGCAAAAAGATACATGTTGCGGTGATGGTATTTCATAGAACCCGGTACCAGTTCGAGATTTTCTAAAGCTGTTAATTCTTCTTCTGTCAGAAATACCCTTTCAGATGGCGCCCACTCCAGTTTGAAATTCTGAAAGGGGTTGCGTTTTACATCAAATATACGTTCTTTATAGGCCTGATTATATATCCTGCGGATTACTTTGAAATTTCCTACAACGGTGTTTGTTTTGTTATGATAATTAGTTCTCAGTTCGGTTTCGTATGCTCTGAGAAAATCAGGAGTGATCTGAGTAAATTGCAAACCTTTTACACCGGAAAATTCTTTCAACTTGTTCAGAACTGCGTTGAATCTGCGATAAGTGCCTATTTTACCTTTATTCTCGTATTGCTTAACAAAACGGTAACCATAAGTAAAGAAATCTGTCATGGCAACTCCCATTACAGCATGTTTAAGAGCTTCCACCGGAGCTCCCGGGTCATTGACTTCAAGTTCAAGAAGCGAATCGAGGGCCTCTCTCGTCTTTTCGGCCAGATAATTATTCATCCATGTAGCATTATCATGGCCGGGTTTTACCTTTTCCTTTTCAGCATCCCAATATTTGGGGAGTACGCTC
>CAZEWB010000427.1:0-937 GCA_964515655.1 uncultured Bacteroidales bacterium | reverse complement strand
CATGCCAACTACAAAGATATTATTATTTTGCTTTGTGAAAAAATAATAATATCTTTGTAGTTGGCATGGTAATTATATTTATACAAAGATACGAAATATTCTATAATAGGTAAAACATATGGTAAAACAATTACATGAATATTTATCAACAGGGGAAGATATCATAAAAACATCGGTCTTGTAATGCGCTGATATGAACCGCTTAAAAAGAAAGTGAAAGCAACCGGAAGTATAATAGATGAACCCTCCGGGGTCACAAAAACAGAGCGAGAGCGATGTTTCTCGCTCTGTTTTTCTTCGCTCTCGTTCTGTTTCTCATTCTGTAGATTTAATAATATTCATTCCCAAATTAAAGAGCGAGAATGAGAGAAAGAGCGAGGATACTAAATAGAATCTCATTCTTGTTCTGTTTTTTCTTCATTCTCTCCCGATTGCGGTCGGGACTGTTTCTCACTCTTCCTTCCGGGTCGCCAGAGAGTGCTCCATCAGGAGCATTTCGTTTTTAATACGCTTTCAAAGCTTTCCAGGTACTTGTGTTTATTTGCTTCCACCGAATATTTTTCAACCACGGTCTGTCTTCCGGCTTTGCCTGTCTTTTCGCGCAGTTCGGGGGATTCGATGAGCATGCTCAGTACTTTTATCCACTCATCGTTGCTGCCGGCAAGGAAGCCATTTACCCCATGTTTTATTATATCACAATTGACGCCAACGGGTGAAAAGACCGAAGGTATCTCGCAGGCCATATAAGTAAGACCTTTGAGTCCGCATTTGCCCTGTGTCCATTCGTTATCGGGCAGCGGCATTATACCAATATCTATCTCGTTCATTTTAGCAACTTCATCTTCGGGTGACCATTTTTCGCCGGTTATTACAGGATATTTATTGAAATAGCTATCGTCGCCAATTACCTTGAATTTTATTTTATCACCAAACACAC
>CAZEWB010000426.1:0-4067 GCA_964515655.1 uncultured Bacteroidales bacterium | reverse complement strand
TGTGTTGGGTGTGTTTGGGTTGGTTTTGGTAAAACAATAATGTAAATACATATAAATAAGTAAAATGAATCTAATTTCATAATTTCTATTCTATTATTTTTTCAAAATTAACGCACTTTACTTATTTATATGTATTTACATTATTGTTTTATCAAATTTCAACCTTTTTTAGTTTACTTAATTATGAATATAGTTTCATAACGTTCATAGGTAAAAGAAACCTAGCTAATTCAACAACATTGTTTGTATATGTAAGGTTTCGCCTTTATCTCCAAAAATAACCCAAAACCTCATATTCCCAAAACATTTAAAATTAATATTTCGCATGTGGCAGTGGTACAGATACTAAGTAGTGTGCAAAGGAAAGGGCGAAATAAGGTTAAAGAATACAATTTCAATATAACAACGTAAAGGTATTTAGCTTGTCTTCCGTATCCTCATTTATCCTTTATGCAACGGACAGAGCATCCGTCACCGACATTTAAAAATGTTGAAGAAAATGTATCCTGATTCTCTGTTCGATCAATAACATGTGCAATAGCGCTGCCCGACTCAACCCGGGTAGTCGACCACCAGTCGCCTTGTATGCCAACGTAATCGAAAGGTCCATAGCTGAATCGTAATCCGCCTGGGCGTCCGGCAAAACCATATTTATTGGTTCCATTATGATCACCTCTCCAGCCGCAAGTGTCTTTAAGTTCTTTGCCCGGTTCTTTATCAACAGATATCACATTCCACAGTTCTGTCCATTCTTTATCATCCGGCACATGCCAGCCTTTCGGAGCAAGACCCCTGGGATCTTTTACAGCCCACCAGTTATACAGTTTGCCGAATTTTTTAGATTTTGCTGTGTCATTGCTCATATAGCACCATGCCGGTCTGCCTTCTTTTCCCGCTTTCTCCCATTCTTCGCTGGATCTGACTTCCGGTATAGTGTCGCCATTTCTGAAAGTGATAGCATTAAGGTTCTCGGCCATCCAGACCTGGTCTCCGATCTTTGTGGTTTTATAGACCTTACCATCACGCGTGTCCTTAAATGTGCCTGTTTTCTGAGCAAAAGAATTAACTGCAATGACCATGATTGCAACTGCCATTAAAAAAGATCTTGTTTTCATCATCTTAAGTTTTTTCAAGCAATAAATGCTAACTCGTTTTAATCTGTTAACCCTAAGCTTACTCTGAAAAAATGGAAGTATATCCTCTATAAGTTAGTGGATTATTTTTTCCAAAAATAAGAAAAAACCCGATACGGTAAAAGTTTTTTAATAAATGAGTTATCGGTAAGGTCAAAATTGAATAGAGGTGACGTATGTAACTTGTTCAAAAATCTCAGCGCAGCGAGTATCGCGAAGCGAATATCAGCGCAGCGAATCTCTTTTATCATTTTCCCCCTCCTAAACCTCCAAAGACACAACCCGCATACCTGCACCAGACTTTGGAGATTGTTCCTGTCCGCAGAGAAACTCAGCGAAGATCTGAAGTATTTCCATTGCTTTAGTGTTGCGAAAAGGGTATAAAGGTATATGGTATAGGGTTCTCCGGGCGCACTACCCTGCGCGCTGGCCTGTGTGCCAGATTCCCTTATACCCTATACCTCTATACCCCCTGAACATTTGAATAAATATCAGCGAAGCGAATATCAGCATAGCGATTAACTTTTATTTTACTGTTCCCTTAGTTTTGATTACTTTTAAATCCGAAAAAAAAATGTTTTGCCGGCACTTAACGACCCCATACAATTTCTCACAGGTGTAGGACCGAAGAGAGCAGAAGCGCTTAAAAGCGAGCTACAGATAGAAACTGTGGAGGATCTGCTGCATTACTATCCGTATAAGCATATCGACAGGACAAAATTTTTTAAAATTGCTACTCTCTACTCCGAAATGCCTTATGTGCAGGTGAGGGGTCACTTTATCAGATTTGCTGAAACAGGCAAGGGCCTTCATAAACGCCTTAATGGAATATTTTCAGATGAGACCGGGAGCGTTGAAATCGTCTGGTTCCGCGGTCTTAACTGGATTCAGGACAGGCTTAAAAAGAATGTTGAATACGTTGTATTCGGAAAGCCAATAAGGTACAACGATAAACTTAACATTGCCCATCCTGAGATTGAGGAATGGAGCAGGTACGAAGCATCTCTTACAACAGGTCTGCAGCCACAGTACAGCCTGACCGAGAAACTTAAGCAGGAGTTCATTTCATCAAAAACTATTACCAAACTTATCGAAACTGCGTGGGCAAAGTACAAGGACCTGATAATAGAAACACTTCCTGCTCATATACTGGAACCCATGCGGCTGATGCCTTTAAAGCAGGCTGTTCTTCAGATACATTTTCCAGAGAATGACGACCTTCTTGCAAAGGCCAGGTTCCGCCTCAAATTCGAAGAACTTTTCGACATACAGTTAAAACTTCAGTTCGATAAAAAACTGCGCGACAGAATTGTTTCCGGCTACTTTTTTCCGCGTCAAAACGATAATAATGTAAAGCAGTTATTTAAAAACCTTCCTTTCAAGCTAACGGGTGCGCAGGTAAAAGTGCTGGGCGAGATCCGCAAAGATGTAATTTCGGGAAGGCAGATGAACCGCCTTATCCAGGGCGATGTTGGCAGCGGAAAAACAATGGTGGCCCTTTTTGCAATGCTGATGGCAGTTGACAGTGGTGCGCAGGCTTGCATAATGGTTCCTACAGAAATTCTTGCGCAGCAGCATTTCCGCAACCTAAACAAACTGCTTGAAGGTTTGCCTGTAAAAGTAGGACTGCTGACCGGATCAACAAAAAAGAAGGTAAGAACTGTAATTCACAAGGAATTGCTGGATGGCACGCTGAACATACTTGTTGGTACTCATGCGCTCATTGAGGATACTGTGAATTTTGCAAATCTCGGTCTTGTTGTTATCGATGAACAACATCGCTTTGGTGTTGCCCAGCGCTCGAAACTGTGGATGAAAAGCGAAAAACCTCCTCATATTCTTGTAATGACAGCAACGCCCATACCCCGCACACTTGCCATGACACTGTACGGAGACCTTGATGTATCTGTTATTGATGAGCTCCCTCCCGGCAGAAAACCCATCCAGACAATGTTCTTTTCCGACAGCCAGCGCATGACCCTTTTTGCGCATCTTAAGCGTGAGATAGATTCAGGCCGTCAGTCCTTCGTGGTATTTCCTCTTATTAACGAATCGAAAAAATTAGATTATAAAGATCTCGCCGATGGCTACGAAAGTTATTCGCGTGCTTTCCCTCCTCCGAGATACACTATCACCATTGTTCACGGGCAGATGAAGAACGAGGAAAAGGAAGCCTCGATGAAATATTTTGTGCAGGGGCAGAGCCATATAATGGTTGCCACAACTGTTATTGAAGTAGGTGTTGATATTCCCAATGCAACTGTGATGATTATTGAAAGCGCCGAACGTTTTGGCCTTTCTCAGCTTCACCAGTTGCGCGGAAGAGTGGGTAGGGGCGGAGAGCAGTCATATTGTTTTCTCGTTGCCGGGTATAAATTGTCCCCCGATGCGCGCACACGCCTGCAGGCAATGGTTAACACAAACGATGGTTTTGAATTGTCGGAACTCGACATGAAACTCCGCGGCTACGGCGACATGGAAGGCACACAGCAAAGCGGCGATCCGATGAACCTGCGAATTGCAAGCCTTGTATACGACGGCAAGATTTTGCAGCTCGCTCACGACGCAGCAATAAAAGTCCTTTCCGAAGACCCCGAACTTAAGAAACCCGAAAACTTTATACTGCGCAAACACCTTAAAGCAATTAAAACGCAGGTTGTAGATTGGAGTAGGATAGGGTAGATGTTTTCTTATACTATTACATAAATAAGCAGTTGGCAATAAGCAATTGACAGTTGGCAAATTGCAAGCTGTCAATTGCAAACTGTCAATTGCCAACTGCCTACTGCTTATTATAGGATAAAATAACCAACTTTTACTGTTCGAAGAATAACTCTGTCAGCTCGCGGATATCATCAATTGACAGTTTTGATTTAAAATCGAAGAAGTCGTCAATCGTGGCGTTGAGTTCTTCAACAGAGATGTAATTATCAT
>CAZEWB010000425.1:0-4076 GCA_964515655.1 uncultured Bacteroidales bacterium | reverse complement strand
ACAAACACCTTACTTATGGCACGGCCAATTGTATTTTGAACCCCTACAAGAATGTATTGGAATTGCCGTGCCGTTAAAGTGACCCTACGTATTTTTTTTGTACTTTTATGATCGTCAAATATTGTAAAACAGTTTTATGATCAGAATACCGGTTTTAGTTTATTTCATCCTTATTTTAGCATTTACCTCAAGCTGTCAGAACAGTGGCGAATATCAGGTTTATGCAATTAAATTCACCGATTGCGGGAGCGGGCCGGCCAGCCAGATGGTAGCAGGAGCGGATGCAAAGGACAGCATTCATGTATGTAACATGCTCTGGCTGCTTAAAGGAGAGAACGGCAGGAACATACTGGTGGATGCAGGATACATCGATACCAATGAAACTGCAGAAATGGAAAAATTTGTAAGACCCGATCTGATGCTGAAGAAAATCAATGTCAGTCCCGATGATATTACCGACATTATTATTACACATCCTCATTATGATCATATTGGCGGAATTACTCTTTTCCCCAAAGCAAAAATATGGATGCAGAAAGACGACTTCGATTATTTTGTCGGTGATGCCTGGCAGGAAAAGGGTGAAAAAAGGGGATTCGCTAAAGGTGATGTCCGCAATATTATTGAAGCCAATTTACAGGGCCGGGTAAAAACGGTAAAAGGCGACAGTATTGAAATAATCCCCGGTATAAGGGTCTTTACCGGATCAAAGCACACATTCGAAAATCAATACCTGCTTGTAAATTGTAATTCAAAAGACAACAAAATACTTCTTGCATCAGACGCTATTTGGTTTTATCTTAATTACGATAAACTCCTTCCCGCAACCCTTTGCATGGACTCAGGAGCGTACGTAAAAGCCATGCGAAGAATGAAAACCCTTGATCCAAAATATATAATTCCCGGACATGATGATCTTGTTTTCTCAAAGTTTCCGAAGGTAACAGAGGGGATCGTTAAAATAGGAAAGTGATAAAATCTCATTTTAAAACACCAAACACTTAACACTTAATTTTTAACGTCTAACATGACTTAAGTGTTAGATATTATGTGTTAAATGTTAAGTGTTTCGAAGACGGTGTAATCGTGTTTTACTCCAGTTTTTCCATTCTCTTAAGCAGTTCTTCGGAGAGATGTTCGAAGCCGGGTTTGCCGAGGAGGGCGAACATGTTGGTCTTGTAACTTTCCACACCGGGCTGGTCGAAAGGATTTACTCCGAGGGTGTAGCCGCTTATCCCGCATGCAATTTCGTAAAAGTATAATAACTGGCCGATGGAATTCTCGTTGATATTTGAAAGTTCTATCTGGATATTCGGAACACCGCCGTCGATATGAGCGAGCATTGTTCCTATCTCGGCCATCTTGTTAACGTAGTTGAGAGGCTTGTAGGAGATGAAGTTCAGGCCGTCGTTGTTTTCGTGAGTATTGGGAATTGCAAGCGAGTTTCTTGTTTTTTCGACCGATAGAATGGTTTCGAAAAGCACACGGCGTCCGTCCTGAATGTATTGTCCGAGAGAATGAAGGTCAGTCGTAAAATCTACTGATGCGGGGAAAATGCCCTTGCCCTCTTTTCCTTCGCTTTCGCCGTACAACTGTTTCCACCATTCGGTAATGTAATGCAGGCGCGGAGTGTAGTTAACAAGTATTTCTATTGATTTTCCATTACGGTAAAGAGCATTCCTGGCTGCTGCGTACTGGGCTGCGGGATTTTCAGCAAAAGGCACTTCGGGCGAGGTCAGTTGCTGCATGTGTCTTGCGCCGCGTAATATCTGGTGAATATCGAAGCCTGCAATTGCGACAGGGAGAAGACCTACAGGAGTGAAAACGGAATAACGTCCGCCTACATCATCGGGAATCACAAATGTTTTGTAACCTTCCTTGCGTGCTATGTCTAAAAGTGCGCCGCGGTTTGCGTCGGTAACTGCAACAATACGGCTCTTTGCTTCGGCCTTACCGTATTTACCGGTGATGTGTTTCTGCAGTATCCTGAATGCTATTGCGGGTTCGGTAGTAGTGCCGGATTTCGAGATAACGACAATGCGGTAATCGTAATTATCGAGAACTTCTATAAGTTCAAACATGTAATCTTCGCCGAGGTTATGTCCTGCATACAGCACCAGGGGACCATCGTTGCCGGGCATCAGGCTTTTGAAGTTATGCGAAAGGGATTCAATAACAGCACGTGCTCCAAGGTACGAACCGCCTATCCCCACAACAACGACAATGTCGGTCTTTTTCTGAAATGCTTTTGCAGTGTCTTCAATATTTTTGAGTTCATGATCAGAAATACGCGAAGGCAGTTCGAGCCAGCCCAGAAAATCGTTTCCCTTGCCGTCTTTTGAATAAAGGGAATTCAGTGAATGCATAACCTCTTTTTCGAGCGCTGATACTTGCTCTTTCTCAATAAATGGATATATTTTTTCAATATCAACGAGTAACTTTTCCATGGAAATAATTTTAATGCAAATTAAAGACTAATTGCTGAATTTCGCTACGGGGATTTTCATTTTTATACAAAATATTATAAACAGCAGTGCATACAGGCATGTTAATATTATTCAGGTCAGCTATCTGTTTTAGCGGTTTTACTGCATAATAGCCTTCGGCGATCATATTCATTTCTATTTTGGCCGATTCAACTGTATAACCGCGTCCTATCATTTTCCCGAAAGTGCGGTTACGGCTGTGCTGACTGTAGCAGGTTACAAGAAGATCGCCGGTATATGTGAAGTCGGTTATATTTCTCTTCTTAGGTACATATGCATCAATAAAAGTTCCAATTTCGCGGATTGCAGCAGTGACCAGGACTGCTGTGAAATTATCGCCGTAACCAAGGCCATGGCATATCCCCACCGCAATAGCCATAACGTTTTTAAGGGCGGTTGAATATTCTGCGCCGTAAACGTCGTCGGAAACCGACATTTTAAGGAACTGGTTTTCGAGGAAACCCGCTGTCTGAACGGACAAGTTGCTGTTTTCGGAGAATACGGTAAGATATGTAAATTTTTCCTGTGCAACTTCTTCGGCATGAGAGGGACCGCTAAGGAATGCAAGTTTTTGCACGTCAACGCCGAACCGGCTTCTTAAATAATTGCATGGGGTTGCGTTAAGGTCAGGGATAATTCCTTTGACTGCTGATATCACATATTTATCCTTAAAGATATTTTCCGGCAGTTCATCCAGAGTGTTCTGCAGGAAGGCGGACGGAATGACGATCATAATATGATCCGATGCAGAAACGGCTTCGGTGAGGGATTGTGTTATCGTCGGTTTGTTTTCTGAAAAGTGAAGGAAGCGGAGGTAATCGCAGTTGATTCCGTTCTGTTTAAGCGATTCGAAAATTTCGGGTGTGCGTATGTGCCATGTCACTTTATGCCCGTTCTGTGAGAGGACATAAGCAAGAGCGGTGGCCCAGCTTCCGTCGCCTGTTATGGTTATTGTGTTTTTCATTTTTTCTGAATCAGGGTTCAAACGTAGCAGGAAAATAATTCATAGCAAAATATTTTTGACGGCGGGATCTCTTATTGTTGTTTCAATAATTTTAAGAGGTATAAAGGTATAGGGTATAAGTTCGGCTGGCACACATGCCTGCGCGCAGGTTGTGCGCCAGGTTCCCTCTATACCTTATACCTATATACCGGCCCAGACCTAAGACATGAAACCCCTACGCCTTTTTTGCGGTATTCATTAATTTGTTGTACCTTCGCAGGAATGTTATCAGCAGGTATTTTCAAAGAACCATCATACACTAAACATGAACCTTAGCGAAGATTTTATTGTTCCTGAAGAAGATGTAAGAAAGATCATCCAGGCGCTTAAAGAGAATACAAAATACGATTTTACCGGTTATTCAGAGAAGTCGATACGCCGCCGCATTGACAAGATCTTTAACGATTACAAGCAGACCATACCCGAGATCGTTGCAAATATTAAAAAGAATCCCGTTTATGTTGAGAAGCTTGTTCGTGACATTTCAGTAAATACTACCGAGTTTTTCCGCGATCCTAAGGTATGGCACGATATGATTGACAAAATACTCCCTTCGTTACTTGCCAGACCTTCGCTTAATATATGGC
>CAZEWB010000424.1:0-4080 GCA_964515655.1 uncultured Bacteroidales bacterium | reverse complement strand
TGTGTTGGGTGTGTTTGGTGTTTTTTTTCGTCAAACAGTTTTCGAGCAGATCAAACGGGTTGACGAAAACAACAACGAACACTGGTCGGCCAGGGATCTGGCTAAGGTTCTTGAGTATTCCGAGTACAGGCATTTTATTCCTGTAATTGACCGGGCCAAAGATGCCTGCAAAAACAGTGGCTTCAACGTTTCCGATCATTTCGAGGATATCCTCGAAATGATAGAACTGGGTAAGGGAGCCAAAAGGACGATTGATGACGTAAAATTATCGCGCTACGCCTGCTATCTGATTGTTCAAAATGCCGATTCTACAAAAGAGGTTGTTGCACTTGGACAAACATACTTTGCAATTCAGACCCGTTTGCAGGAAATAAGCCAGATGGATGAATACAACCGATTAACCACAGAAGAGGAAAAGCGGTTGTTCCTTCGTAACGAAATGGCCGAGCATAATAAACAATTGGCAGACGCTGCAAAAAACGCCGGGGTTATCGAACCATTGGATTACGCTATATTCCAGAATCACGGTTACATGGGTTTATACGGTGGCCTTGATGCAAAGGGCATTCACAAAAAGAAAGGACTTAAAAAAAGCCAGCAGATACTCGACCACATGGGAAGTACCGAACTTGCCGCCAATTTATTCCGCGCCACTCAAACCGAAGAAAAATTACGTCGAGAAAAAATAAAAGGAAAACAGAAAGCCAACGAGACACATTTTGAGGTCGGAAAAAAAGTACGCAAAACAATTGAAGAACTTGGTGGCACAATGCCCGAAAACCTGCCTGCTGCCGACAGTATAAAAAAACTGGAGTCGAAAGAGAAAAAAGCAACTAAAAAACTCAAAGCACTCAATACAAAGAAGAAAAAAGATGATGAGATATCTAAGGATTGATTTAATATCATTATTATGGCTAAACCATATTTTAAAATAAATAATTATTTTCAGAACAATGATAAAAGTTAACTACACTTTTGATCCCAACTATGACAATGGTCAGACAAAGTATTTTATTACATACTTTGGCGACATTTATTATGGGTTCTGTTATCAAAGACTTGATAATCTTAATTCATTTTATATAATACAGCACGGTAAAATACACGAATTCAATAATCTACCGGAATCTGAAAGGATACCTGAGAATTTAAATAAACTAGGTTGGGAAATTCCCGATAAAAGAATTATTTCAGGCACAATAGATCAAAGAGTTGAAATTGGTTCCGATAAAGGTAAAATTGATACAACAAAGTATAGCGATCATAAATGTAAACGTTTATTCGTATTTGGTGCAGGTGCCTCAGCATTCTGTCAGGTTGGTGGTGGCAAATCTGATCTTCGTAAATCATCACTTTGTCCTCCGGCAGGCTTCGAGATATTTAACAAAACATATGATAGTATTATAAATAAGTATCCTGGAGTTATTGATACTATTCCTTTTTTTAATTTATATAAAGATGATATTGAGTATTGCCTTGAACAGGAGTGGGCAGATTTAATTAAAAGTTATAATTTGCAAATTGTTAATCGTCATATTAATGTACAGTTTTTTTTACAAGAACTCTTTTGCGCTATTTCGAAAAATGTAGTTGAAAACTATTGGCGAAATAATTTATATGGAATGTTCGCTAATAAAATCCAAAAATATTTAGTCTATAATCCAACTGAACGGTTTGGAATTGTGTCGTTTAATTATGATACTATTCTTGATTCCTTTATTGAAAGAATCTTTCGTATCAAATTTGACGATATGAGTAGGTACATAGATTCAAATAGTCATCCTGTAATATTGTTGAAGCCTCATGGATCGTGTAATTGGGGATGGCCCATATCTTCTGAACGGTTATTAGATTATAGAAATGAAGTGATCTCAGATTATTTGTATAAGAATATGTTTGATTTTAGTACGATTTATTTTAGACTTCTGGGGGATTTTAACGAAATGGTTCACAAGAAAAGTTGGAGTTGGGAGCAGATGTTAAATGAAAACGGTCTTGGTCGGTTTACAATAAATAAAAATCAAATTCAAATAATCAAAGAAGGTGATAGTGGAAAATTTTACCCGTCTTTGCTTCTTCCATATCGTGATAAGGATGAGTTTTTAATGCACTATGACCACCAACATGCATTGCATTCCATTGCCGGAGAAGTAGAAGAACTTTATCTATTCGGGTGGAAGGGGAACGAAAATAAATTTAATCGTTTACTTGAACTGAGAGCACATAATCTTAAAAAAATAATTATTGTAAACCCTGACGATACAAGCGTTGTTGAAAATCTGAAAAAGTACAATCTATTAAAATCAACACCGCTTGTGATAAAAACTTTTGAGGAATTTGTTTTCCAACTTGATTCCCTTTTGAAATGAAACAAACAAATGATATAAAATCCGGCTTCAAGCCCTCCCCTTTCGGTCCAATACCACGTGATTGGGAGGTGAAGAAGTTTAAAGAAATAATAATTGAAGGGAAATTGGGAGGGAATTATGAAAATGCAGAGGCAAATATTGGTATTCCTGTTATTAAAATGGGTAATCTTGATAGGGGAGTTATAAAAATTGATAAAGTTCAGTTTTTGCCAGAAAATGAAGAGTTCAACAAAGAAGATGTTTTAAAGGAAGGCGACTTACTATTCAATACAAGGAATACATTGGAATTAGTAGGAAAGGTAGCTATATGGAAAAATGAATTGCCTTTTGCTGTCTTTAACTCAAACATAATGCGAATGAAATTTGATAACACTTTTGTAGAGTCAAATTGGTTTATGAATTGTGCTTTTAATTCTCATTATGGGTTAAGTCAATTAAGAGGCATTGCTACAGGAACAACAAGTGTTGCTGCAATATATGGACGAGATTTAGGAACAATAAAATTCATACTCCCCCCACTTACCGAACAACGCGCCATCGCCACCTGCCTCTCCACTTGGGACAATGCCATTGCAAATATGCAAGCCTTACTTGCGCAAAAAGAACTCCGAAAAAAATGGCTTATGCAGCAATTGCTGACAGGGAAGAAACGGTTGAAGGGGTTTAGTGGGGAATGGAAAGAAATACGAATTCTAGATGTTTCCAATGAAATTAGTATAAAAAACAAAACTGATAAGCAACTCACTGTTTTATCCTGTACAAAATATGACGGACTTGTTCCATCGCTTGAATATTTCGGGCGAAAGATTTTTGCTGATGATATAAGTACATACAAAATAGTTCCTAAACATCATTTCGCCTATGCTACTAACCATATTGAAGAAGGAAGTATTGGTTATCAAGAAATCTTTGACGAAGCATTAATCAGCCCTATGTATACTGTTTTCAAAACAGATAAATCAGTAAATGACAATTTCTTTTACAGACTGCTGAAATCACATCAATTGGTTTATCAATACCAAAATCGAATGGAAGGTTCAATTGACCGTAGAGGTGGATTAAGATGGGATGCCTTTTCAATCATAAAACTAAAACTTCCCTCATTAGAAGAGCAAACCGCCATTGCTCAAGTTCTACAAACTGCGGACAAAGAAATTCAATTTCTAAAAACCAAAGTTGATAGGCTAAAGGAACAGAAGAAGGGGTTGATGCAGGTGTTGCTGACGGGGAAAAAACGTTTAATAAATGAAAAAACAAATTACACTTAAACAAGGAACATATGAGGAAAACTTTAAACTACAAAGAATTTCAAGTTGCTACAGCAATCAGAAATTACATGTTATCTTTTGGTAATGGAACAACTGAATGGTATGTTGGCATCACAAATAATATTGATAGAAGATTATTTGATGAACATGAAGTTGATGAAACAAATGGAAAATATTTTTTCAGAGATGCTGAAACATATGAATCAGCAGATAAAATTGAAAGATATCTTTTAACTACCTACCCATTATTAAAAGTTCATCATGGATTGGGAGCTGAAGATTCTACATTAGTATATATATATATGGTTGCAAAATCAACTAAAGAGAAAACCAATGAAGGGTATTATTATTCTGATAATAATAAAGAAATACTATTTGGATAATTGAAAAGAAAGTTTTTAAAATATTATCAATTGATGGTGGAGGTATAAAAGGCTTGTATT
>CAZEWB010000423.1:0-4080 GCA_964515655.1 uncultured Bacteroidales bacterium | reverse complement strand
GAGTACATTTTTTTATGCCCATTATGGACTTAAACTTATTAAGTAATGGTATTAGGACTTCAGTTTCACTAATAACCCATAACCTTTTTTTAACATCTGGTTAACAGAATTCAATGTTCTTTTCCCAAATATCGTGTGTTACATTTTTTGTGGTTGTAAATGTATCACTTTATAACCAATGTGAAATACAATATAGCCCAAAACCCCAATCATCATCCTGAGCCGCCTGCAATCTCATGAATATAGTAAGTATATAATTTTATCAGGCGTGTCGAAGGATGTTCCCCACATGCCCTCGCACATGCTTCGACACTGCCATATTACAAATTGCATTCAATTGCTTATCGCATGGCAGGCTCAGCATGACCCTCACTTTTGGACTGTTTGTAAAATCACTTTGGTATCACACCTATCAGCAAATATAAACATTTTCAATAGTTTGAAAAATTACTCTATTGAAATTGTCAACTGTTTATTCAGACCGGCTTCAACGATCTTCCTTAAAGTCATTATTTCTATATCACTTGCGCCTTTTTCTAATCTGGTAATATAAGTTCTTGATGTACCTGATAGTTCGGCAACTCTCCCTTGCGTATGCTTTGCTGCCAACCTCGCTTTTCTTAATAATATACCGATAGGTAGATTTAATTTTTCATCAACTTCACTTAATTCAAACAAAGTATCAGCTCCTACTTCATAAGGCAACTTCTTTTTTTTGCAGTCAAATCCCGTTATATAAGCATCAGCATTGCTCCAGGACAAAGTGTGATTTGCTATTTTAACTTTTGCAAATTCGTCAGGATTCATAAGTCTGTATTCAGGATCTGTCTTTGTTACCTTCCATTCTTTTTTGAAGATTTTACTAAAGTCAAGTATCCTGTTTTCTCCATTACTGAATAAAACAGAAATTCTTAACTGCTTTTTATATATGCGATTAATCTTTAAGATTTTCGGTATTCGCTTGTATGATTTGTTTTCCATATTAGTTGTCTCCTTTCTTCCGGTTCTTCCACTTTTTTGTGGAAACTGTTTTTACTTTTAGTTTGTTTTTTCCTTCTTTTGGGCATAACCGCGGATTTAATTCATAAATGTATCAAATTAGATACATATATACAAGAAAAAGCAGAAAAACAGATCAAGAAAAACAACATTTAAACATTTTTTAATGAAAATATACCATCAAATAAAACTCTATCATTAACTTTAGGCCTTTATTTCACCTTATGAGATTGTTACCGGCAGCATTGCTGTTATTTATAAGTTCACTTGTTTTTTCCCAGCAGAAACTCACGCTGGAGCAGTGCATAAAGTATGCGAACGAGAACAATATTCAGCTAAAGATGCAGGAACTTTCGGTAATGTCTTCTGAGCAATCAAAACTGCAGTCAAAAGCAATGTTCCTGCCAAGTCTGAATGCATCTGCGATGCAGACATACAGTTCGGGCCGGTCTGTTGACCCGTACACAAATGAATTCAAGGATGCCGAAACCTCTCGCAGCGACAATTTCAGCCTTCAGTCAAGCATCACATTATTCCAGGGATTCCGCAATCATTTCTCATATAAGCAAAGTTCTTATAATCTCATGGCTTCGGTGTACGATCTTGAAAAAGCCAAAAACGACCTGTCGCTGAATATTGCATCAGCATTCCTGCAGGTTTTACTTACGGGTGAAGTTCTTAAGAATGCCGAAACTTCTCTTGCCCAATCCGAAAAGCAACTAGACAGAACCAAGAGTTTGTACGAAGCCAAATCCATACCCGAAAGTACTTATCTCGAAATGGAGGCTCAGTATGCCCGCGATGAACTTGCGGTTGTAAATTCGCGCAACCAGAACAACATGGCGATACTTACACTTAAGCAATTGCTTGAATTTAAAGAGACCGAAGAACTTCAGATAGATGCTCCGATAATTGATGACCCCGTAGCGAAAAACGCACTGTATACTACCGATTACATTTTCAGCGCTGCCTCCAAAGTTCTACCACAGGTACTTGCAGCTGAGAATCGCGAAAAGGCTTCTGATGCCGGACTTAAACTTGCCCGCGGCAGCAGAAGTCCGAGGTTGACATTAAGCGCCGCCTACTCCACCGGCTACAGCGACCTGCGTAAAACAATAGACGGAGACCCAGTGCTGGAAGGATTTTACCCAAACGGAAGTATTGCAACCGACAGTGTCAGTTTTTTACCAGTTTACACGCCATTGTATTCTTACAGTTACAATACAAAACCATACAACGACCAGATAAAGGACAATGCCAGCAAAAGCCTTTCGTTCAACCTCACTATACCTATCTTCAATAACTGGCAGGTGAACAATTCTGTTGCCCAGGCTAAGATCAGCAGACTCAACAGCCGGTACTCACGCGAACTTGTTTTGTCGCAGTTGCAGAAAGAAATATCCCAGGCTCTTAATGACGCCAAGGCAGCACTAAGCCAGTATGAGATGAATAAAAAAGTTTACAAGGCCACACTTGAATCTTTCCGCAGCACCGAGAACCGTTTCGAAAACGGGCTGGTGAATCCGGTAGAATATAATCTGGCAAAATCGAACCTCGACAAGTCTGCGTCTGATCTTATACAATCAAAATATTTACTGATTTTCAGGGAAAAGGTCCTTGACTTTTACCTGGGTAACCCGATAAAACTCTGAATATGGCATCGCCAAAGAAAACACTTAAATATCTTCTGATAATTGTCGGAGCGGTCATTATTTTCATCATCATAGGAAAGCAGACCGGCTTCATCGGAAGTTCCTTTGAAGTTGAAGTTGCTGTTGACACTGCAAAGGCCCGCACTATTACCGAGATCATAACAGCAAACGGGAAGATACAGCCTGAGGTAGAGGTAAAAATAAGTTCGGATGTTTCCGGTGAAATTGTTGAATTACATGTAAAAGAAGGCGACCAGATAGAAAAGAACCAGTTGCTGCTTAAGATACGTCCCGATATTTATGAATCGAACTTAGACAGAGTCGAAGCATCTCTTAATGTAACCCGCGCAAATCTGGCAAACAGTAAAGCCCGTCTTTCACAGGTCGAAGCCCAGTTTACTCAGACCGAAAGCAACTATGAACGCAATAAGGCGCTTTTCGAAAAAAAGGTAATATCGCAGGCAGAATGGGACAATATTTCTTCTGCTTACAATATGGGCAAGGCTGAAATAGAAGCATCAAAGCAGAGTGTGGCATCGGCTGAATTTTCGGTTAAAAGCGCCGAAGCATCACTCAAGGAGGCAAAGGAAAATCTTTACAAAACTTCAATATACTCACCGGTATCCGGTACTGTTTCGAAACTTAACATCGAACTTGGCGAAAGAGTTGTGGGAACCATTCAGATGACAGGAACTGAACTTTTGCGTATTGCAAATCTGAGCGACATGGAGGTTCGTGTTGATGTCAGCGAGAACGACATTCTGCGGGTTAAATATAACGACACTGCACTTATCGAGATAGATGCATATCCCGACAGGAAATTCAAAGGTATAGTAACGCAGATCGCAAATTCGGCTTCAACTTCTTCTGCACAATCAGTGATCTCTACCGACCAGGTTGCCAATTTCGAAGTAAGGATAAGAATTCTTAAGGAATCATTTGCCGACCTTATCCCCAAAGGTTCGGTACATTTTTACCCATTCCGCCCCGGCATGTCTGCCACGGTTGATATTCAGACGCAGACGGTATATAATGTTCTTTCCGTTCCAATCCAGTCTGTTACTATCAGGATCGATTCTCTTGAACTGAAGATGAAAGAAAAGCCGGATGCCGAAACAAAAGCTCCTGAAGAAAAGAAAGAATATGTTTTTATCTGCCGGGATGATAATACCGTTGGCATGGTTGAAGTGACCACAGGCATTCAGGACGAAGACAATATACAGATATTATCAGGACTTAAATCAGGCGACCGTGTTGTATCCGCTCCTTATACTGCTATTTCGAGACACCTTGATGATGGTACAAAAATAATTATCGTAGATAAAAAGCAGCTCTTCGAAGATAAAGAAGAATGATAACTGATGTTACTCAAAAAAAAAGACAAGGAATAAGCCCCAAGTGTCAAGCCCCAAGATCCAAGCCCCAAGGG
>CAZEWB010000422.1:0-4087 GCA_964515655.1 uncultured Bacteroidales bacterium | reverse complement strand
TGTGTTGGGTGTGTTTGGTGGTTTTTTTTGGAGTGTCGTGAGCGATTGTACCGACATTAACGTGCGGTTTCGTTCTTTCAAACTTTTCTTTTGCCATAGTTCTGTTTGTTTTTAGATTAATTATTTTGTTTTCTTTCGTTTCGTTTCAAAAAATTTTAGAGCCAAAGATGGGAGTTGAACCCATGACCCCTTCCTTACCAAGGAAGTGCTCTACCACTGAGCTACTTCGGCAGAGAGCGGGAGACGAGACTCGAACTCGCGACCCTCAGCTTGGAAGGCTGATGCTCTACCAACTGAGCTACTCCCGCGTATCCTTAATTTGTGGGGAGAGCAGGATTCGAACCTACGAAGTCGTACGACAGCAGATTTACAGTCTGCCCCTGTTGGCCACTTAGGTATCTCCCCCCAATATTTCTTGATGTAGCCCAGAGCCGAAGGAGGGATTCGAACCCCCGACCCGCTGATTACAAATCAGCTGCTCTGGCCGACTGAGCTACTTCGGCATTTTTATCAAAGAACATTTTAAAAATCGGACTGCAAAATTAGCAACATATTTTTGTAATACCAAATCTTTTAAGCAAAAAAAGCCGGAGTTTAAACAAATATTATTCCAATTCGGTTAAAGTGCAACAAGACAATAAATTATAATTGCTGTTTCTGCCGACCGCAGAATCACCCTGTTTATACCGGAATTATTCCTTATTAAAGCGCACATAACCAGTAGAATGATCGCTGTATTCGCAGCCAAGCAGATATAAACCGCCGGCAAGATGTCCGACCTGGATGTTCTGAAAGTTGTTTTCCAGGTCATATAATTTTTCGCTAACAATGCGCCCTGAACAATCGTAAATTACAGCACGGGTTATGGAAATATCCGATTTTATGTAAAGCATGTTTTCGGCTGGATTCGGGAATACGCTCAGTTTATTTGCCTTGTGTGTTTGAATCCATTCGGGCCATTCAATAGTGTTAACGACTGTGTTTGTGAAAATGGGCTGGTTGTAATCGAAGAAAATGGCCGCGCCATTACCCATAACCGTTCCCGGACTTAAATTTGGCTTGGTTTTGATAGTATATGAGACAAAACCCGAACTAAGGATTTCTCCATAACTGTTATTATAAGGCAAATTAATATCGTTAAAACTGAATCTGACTATCCCGGTTTCTGATACTGAAACATTGCAATCGTGACTTGAAAATAATATTTGCATAGATGAAACTTCATGGTTAGTATCAATGGTGTCGATAATATAAATATTCTGAGCATAATAAGAACCTGTATTCTGAAAGTGAATGGTGTAAGTAAGGATCGAATCGTCCAACGAAATAAAACCCTGTGGTGCATATCCGGCAGGATACACCTCTTTAAAATTCGGGTCATACGAACCTACAATAACAATGGTCGTATCAAAGATGTTATTCCATGGACTATAGTCGCCAAGCCAGTTTGTGATTGGAGGAGCATAAGCAACAGTATCATAAAGATTAACTGTAGTGCCCAGCGGAATGTTAACAGGAACATTGTAATAAAACAGTATTGTTTCCCATTCTCCAGGTAGAAGTGAAATTGTTCCTGAATGATTTCTATACCATTCTGGCTCTGCAACAATAGATGGCTGAGATAGTACCGATGGGTAAATATTATACTCGTTCAGTTGTCCGTCATCTTTATGTCCAAACAAAATATCACTCTCAGCTATTGTGCCTGAATTTTTAATATAGAATTGCTGAATGTATTCATAACCCGGAATAGCAGGATGGAATGAAGTTGCGTAAATCATAATATCATGAAGAGGATTAAGTCTGTTTGCTATATTTATTTCATTAATACAGCCGGGTGATGCTGTTACAGAAACGTTAACCGGATTTATCTGACAAGGTGAAAGAGGATAAATACTCTGAACAATTTCTCTTATTTCATAACTTCCGGTTGGAACTATAAAAGAATAAACTCCGGCAGTGTCTGTAAATGCATAACCGAAACCGGTGCAGTGCATCATTATGTTCTGTACACATTCTTCTCCGCTATCATAGGTGCAGTTTGAGTTTAAATCTATATAAACCCTACCTGTGATGGTGCAATAGCAACTATCATTGTTGTGGTCATAGTCAAGGTATATATACTTTGAATCATGGCATCCGTTAGCATCGGTAACATGGCACCAATAGCCTCCGTATGACAGACCCGAAGCAACAGATCCGATGCCGCCGGTAGGTGACCAACTGAATGTGTAAGGAGGTGTTCCTCCGGTGACCGATGCGGAAATTGAACCATCGGCGGTAAAAATACATGATGTCGGACTGGGAGTAAGAATGATATTTATCAAACTTCCGTATCCGACGTATTTGCATACGGTTTTAGTACAACCAAGATTGTCAGTTATTGTACAAGTGTATGTTCCCGGCTGAGAAACATTGCAGTTTGCTCCTGTTTGACCGTTACTCCAGTTATACGAAAAGGGCGGGTTTGTGCCATTGTAAACAATTGCCTGGAGGTTGCCATCTGTAACAGAACAAAGGATATTGCTTGATATTATATAACCGTCAATTATTGATTCACAATATACAGTTCCAACACCGGTATTAATACATCCGACAGCATCTGTTACTGTGAAACTGTAATTGCCCGGCGAAAGATTAGTTGCTGTAATTCCGGTTTGTGGAGGGAAAGTATTCCATTCTGTAGTATATGGCGGAGTCCCGTTTTGAATATCTAACGTAATTGAACCGGTCGGACTTAAACATGATGAAGGGTCGCTTGAGTATGTAACAGTTATGGGTGTTGTGATTGTGACATAAATCCATTTATTTCCTCTGCAACCATCAGAATCAATCACATCTACATAATAATTATGATTACCCAGCAGTCCGGTTGTTTGTTGTCCGTTAATTCCATTACTCCAATGATATATATATGGTGAAACTCCACCCGACGCAAAAGCCATTGAACTTCCGTTGTTGTTTGTACAAGAAGGATATGACGTAACACAGTTTACAGCAATATTGACGGATTGTGGAACTTCAAAATAATACCTTTTATTACATCCTGCTGAATCGGTGATGGTTAAAAAATAATATCCGGTAATGAGGTTTGAAACCTGGCTTGTATTAAGACCATTATCCCATTGATAATAATATGGGGGAATTCCACCCGCAATACTGTCAACAATAATTGACCCGTTGCTACAATTTGCAGGATTTATAGTCGCATATAAATCAAAAGGAGGAATTTGATAAATCAAAGAGTCACTACTGACATCTGGAGTATATATGAATGTGCAACCAGCTGTATCTGTAGTTAAAATAGTAATGTCATTGTTTATTGAAACAAAGAAGGGATTTCCTGATCCCAGAAATGTCCCGTTTGTATCTGTGCCCTGGTACCATTCAACGCTGTTGATTGTGCTATTGTTTATATATACTTCAACACTTGCCATTGTATCTGGACATTCCGGATTAATAGAACTGAAATTTACTTCAAAAGGTCCTTGCAATCCGGTTTGCAGATAAAAAAAATGACCATAATCATCACTAATAAATACGATGTTAAATGAAAGTTGAATATTATAGAGCGTATCTGACATTGCATTGACTGTATGACGTGTTACATCATTAAAATAGTAATACTCAAATGTCAACGGTAGTGTCATCCCGGAAGTTATTGTCGTAACCAGCACCCCGTCGCCATTACACGGCTGCTGCAATACAGTGCAAATGCCCGTTGGTGTTTGCCCGTTAGCAGAAAATGAAAAGAAAAATGCTAAAACTGATATTATAAATATCTGCAGAAGTTTGTTTTTCATAATGATTAGATTGATTTACAAATATAAAACAATTCTGCGATATAAAAAGTTGGCTGCGTTATTTCAATGTAAATATATTAGAATTATAGCTAAATTACATTTTGAATGGCTGGAAGGAGTTTTGTTAGCAATCATGTAGCATCAAATATAAAGGGGAAAAGGACTCCGGAAGGAGTCCAACCCCAATAACCCCGGACGAAGTCCGGTGGTAATAACAAAGAAGAAATGACAACCCTGAAGGGCATATGCGTCAACTTAATTGCTATTTCTTTTTGCTAATCAGC
>CAZEWB010000421.1:0-4091 GCA_964515655.1 uncultured Bacteroidales bacterium | reverse complement strand
AAAAAGTTGTGTTGGAACGATATGACGATAAAGACTTGGTATTTTTGAAAACAGGACAAATGAAAATCGGGCAGGAAGTCGTTGAAGAAATAAAAAAGACAAACGAACTGAGAGAAAAGCTTTCACAAATTTCCAACCTCACCGTAATTCTTGACGAAGTGCATCATGCTTACGAAGGAAGCGGACAAGGTGAAAAAAAACTAAGGCAATCAGTCAGCATATTAAATCAGTATAAAAATATTGTTTCTGTTTTGGGTTTATCAGGAACTCCTTATGTTAAAACGAAAGTAAAAGTTGGCAATGAAGAAATCCGCCTTAATCAGATTCAGGACATTGTTTATAATTATTCGCTTGCTGACGGTATTGGAAAATTTTTGAAGAGACCTGAAGTAACAAAAGTGGAAGGTGTCAGAGAAAAGAAATTTATTTCCGATTCATTGGATGAGTTTTTCAAAAACTACGATATCATATATTCCAACGGAACAAAGAGCAAAGTGGCTTTTTATTGCCCTAGTAAAAAAGTTTTACAAGAAGAAATTTTGCCCATCATCAATGACTGGTATGCAATAAACCGCTCAGGAAAAGAAAATGAGATTTTCAAATTCTACACTGCCGATAAAGAATATCCTCTGCCAAAAGAAAGCAAAGCCATCTTCCACAATTTAGACAAACCATATTCTGATAAACGGGTAATTCTGTTGGTAGCAATCGGAACGGAAGGCTGGGACTGCCGTAGTTTGACCGGTGTTGTGTTACCAAGAAATGAGACAACTAAGAATTTCGTTTTGCAAACCACATGTCGCTGCCTTCGTGAAGTTGATATTGCGAAGAACGAGAAAGCAATGGTATTTTTAGGCGAAGACAATTATGATCTGTTGAACAGGCAGTTAGAAGATAATTATCAACTCACTATTGATGATTTGAAAGGTAAAAATGAAAACGAGCTTCCTGTTGTGGTTCGCAAACCACAAATCGGACAACTTAAATTCAAACAGGTTCACAAACATTTCAAAATTGAAACCAAACAGGAAACAGCCGACTTCAAAAAACAATTGCAGCAATACAAAATTGAAAAATTTAAAACCGCTTATCCTTATGCGTCAAGAACCACAAAAGGAGAAATAGGCAGAACCGGATTAAGCGGAGTTTCGGAAGATATTGTTGTGTATGCAACAACGATTTATTCGTTTGACAATTTTCTTTACGATTTATCAAACAACTTTACGGAAGATTTACAGAAACAGAATTGCTTTTGGTATATAACAAGGAATTAAAAGCTGTTCACCAACAAATTGCCGAGAACAACGAATGGATTGGCAATCATCCCGAAATTGAAACAATTGATTTGGTAAAAGATATTGCTGCCTGTTTTGCATTTGAAGTGAAAACAACTTCCTATATTATGGAAGATGATACAGTTATTGAATTACTTGAATGGACTCTGCCTGCAAACATTTATTACGGAAGCGGAATTGTATTTCCCCCGATTGAAAGAAATGATGTTCGCAAAGTTTCCGGCAAGCCCGAAAGATTGAAAATACGATGGGAGGAATTTATTGAAGACCACAATGACCCTGACCCGCAAGACATTTCAATAAATTACATTCCTTACCGTTTTGACAGCGATTATGAAAAGATTGCTTTATTGGAAATGATGCAGGTAGGTGAAATGAAAAATTTAGAAGTGTATTACAACGGTTACAACGACAACAATCAACTACAAAGTTTTACTATCAGGACACCGCTTGGAGAATACACCCCCGACTTTCTGATTCTTAAACGCAAAGGCGAAACCTACAAAACGCAAAAAGAGTTTGCAGCAGATAAACAAAAAGGAAGCATTGAAAAAGTGCTGATGATTGAAACCAAAGGCAAACCTTTTTACACAGAGGAGTTTCAGCAGAAAGAACAATTTGTAAAAACTACTTTCAAAAAATATAACCCGAACTTTGAGTATGTGTGTTTTATTGACGAAGGAAAAAATGATTTCAAGAAACACCTGGCTGAACTTAAAAAAATGATTAATACTTTTTAAAATGGCAAAGCTTGGAACAAAAGAAAAACCAGCAGTTATTCATGTGCAAACGATCGAGCGCGGGGCGGAAATAGTAAATTTGTGCGATAAAAACGGCTGGCAAGTAATTGTTGGTATTGAACCCGACAAACCTGAAGATATTTCTGATGTTGAACGCTTAATAAATCCTCCAAAACCAATAATAAAGTCTGCAACGATAGGGCGAAATGAACCCTGCCCCTGCGGAAGCGGAAAAAAATATAAACATTGTTGCTCAAAATAATCTAAGTTCATACAAATGAAGAAACCTATTGATTATACCATAGAACCCGCAAAGGGACAGGCGCTTCTGAATTTTCAGGGACGAAGATTGCCTGATAAAATTGAATTGTTTGAAACATCGTTGATTGAAGAAGTGAGGCAAAAAGGACAAAAGAAATTAAAGATGGAAAGTGAGATCAATGCCGATTTCCGAAACCTGCTTATTTTTGGTGATTGCCTCAGCGCTTGTGCTTACCTTAAAAGCGAAAACATAAAAGTTGATCTGGTTTACATTGACCCACCCTTTGCAAGCGGAGCCAACTATGCTAAAAAAATTAATTTGAGAACTGGAAACGGGAAAGCCGCGTTTGAAAATAGCACAAACGAAATAGGCGAAGAAATAATGTATAGTGATATTTGGCAGAAGGAAGATTATCTGAATTGGCTTTATGAAAGGTTACTTGCTATCAAAGATGTAATGAGTGGCAATTCCAGTATCTATGTTCATCTTGACTGGCATATCGGGCATTATGTAAAAATGTTGTTGGATGAAGTTTTTGGAGAAGAAAATTACAGAAACGAAATTATTGTAAAGAGAATCAAGAAGAATGTCAGAGAAAGAGAGTTGGTTAAATCATTGAACAATGCTACTGACATGATTTTTGTTTACGCAATTCACGATGAAATTAAATACTTACCACCAACCAAGGAAGAGGAGAAAGACGAGAGATGGCATTCATTTGAAGCATCGGGATTTAGAAATGGAATGGATTACGATTTGTTTGGTTTTTATCCTGCATCAAATAATCATTGGAGGTGGGAGTTGGAGAAAACAAAAACTGCAATTAAGAATTATGATGACTGGCTGAAAAATCATTCTGACAAAAAAACTCTTACTGAATTTTGGAAGGAAACCGGAGAGAAAAAAGATTTTATCAGAAAACACAGTAATACATCTAAACCAGAATATTTTATTCCAGCATCAGATGAAACTTTATGTGATTCACTTTGGGACGATATTCCGGCCTATTCATTCGGCAACGATTACTCTACTGAAAAAAGCGAGGACTTGCTTGAAAGAATAATCAATACGAGTAGTGCTGCTGGTGATTATTTAGTTGCAGATTTTTTCAGCGGAAGTGGCGTAACCGCAAAAGTTGCAAATGACTTAGGGAAAAAATTTATTGCGTGTGATATCGGAATCAATTCTATTCAAACAACCAGAGACCGCCTTGTAAAAGCAAAAGTAGAGTTTGATGTTTTGAAAATAAATGATGGTGTTCGTTTGTTTCGCAACCCCGCACAAACAGTTGCAAAACTTTTCAGTTTGCTTGATGGATATAAAGATAGAGCAGAATTACAGTTAGGAGAATTTTGGGATGGCGGAATGATAAACAAGCGGGGAACATTTACACCGGTTAAGTTCATTGGCATTGACAAGAAACTCACAAAGGAACTGGTTGATGTGATTATTGAAGAAGTTATCGGATTGGAAGAAAACAATCAGGAGGAAATAAAAACCGAAACAGGAACAGAAGATAAAATTCCTACTATAAAGATTATATACGCATACAGGCAGCCGGAGGTGAATCAGGACTATGTGAACAAAACTATCAGGCAGAGTAAAAAGACAAACATCAAAGCCGAATTAGTTTCTTTGGATGAATTACTCTCACAAAAAGCAGATGTGATTTACACACCTGACAATGCAGTGATTGAGATGAAGAAGGAAGGTAAAGTTTGGAAAGTGGAAATTAAAAAATATTTCAGCAGTTACCTGAAAAATAAAATTGACGACTTCAACAATAAGAAAGTA
>CAZEWB010000420.1:3082-4106 GCA_964515655.1 uncultured Bacteroidales bacterium | reverse complement strand
GAACTACGTTGTTGGCAATAATCCCATCCGGGAATCCCATAACATGTGCAAAACCGGTAACTAATGTTGTCCCGTATCTTTCTTTGAACTCATGAAACTTACTGCCGTCAACAATACGCATAATTATTTCGCGGGGATCGATCAGGTCTTTAAAATCGACAGGAGCGATACCGTACAGTTCCTCTGGGTCATATGCAGGTTCTTCGATCGGAATAATATTCAGCATCTGCTTCTTTTTGAACTTCAATGATTCAAAAATATTGCGAATGATCTGAATTGCATGCTGGTCGTTCTCAGCCAGATGATCGGCCACACCGGAAATAGAAGTATGGACATCAGCGCCTCCTAGTTCTTCAGGCGTCACTATTTCTCCTGTGGCAGCCTTAACAAGAGGAGGGCCTCCGAGGAAAATCGTTCCCTGATTCCTTACTATCACAGTTTCATCGCTCATTGCGGGAACATATGCGCCACCGGCAGTACATGAACCCAGGACTGCAGCAACCTGAGGCAAACCCATTGACGAAAGCCGGGCCTGATTAAAGAAAAAGCGTCCGAAATGGTCCCTGTCCGGGAAAACGGTATCCTGTTCAGGCAAAAACGCACCACCCGAATCAACCAGATACACACATGGTAACAGGTTCTCCATCGCAATCTCCTGCGCTCTCAGATGCTTTTTGATCGTAAACTTCATATATGTACCGCCCTTCACTGTGGCATCGTTGGCAATAATTACTGTTTCGCGGCCATGAATCAGCCCGATACCGGTTACTATACCGGCAGAAGGAAATGAATCTTCATATAGTCCGTATGATGCTAACGGAGATAGTTCAAGAAAAGGAGTGTTGGGATCTATAAGGAGACTGATACGCTCGCGGGCAAGCAATTTGCCTCTTTCTTTGTGTTTTGAAATAATCCCCTGCGGAACAGCAGACATTATCCTTTTGTATTCTTCTTTATACTTGTTAAATATTTTAAGAAACTGTTCTTTGTTGGCTTTGAACACACCCCAAACACACCCAACACA
>CAZEWB010000420.1:0-3072 GCA_964515655.1 uncultured Bacteroidales bacterium | reverse complement strand
TCCAGTTTGTACATAAATTTCTTTTTAAAAAAAGCAAATATATAAAAATATTTCTATTGAAACGGAAAGTCCGAATCCGGATCATATTATATTAAGATCGAAAATTGGTTGTTAACAATATTCCACAAGTTTACTAAATCTGATATCATTCAACCTCATACACAGCATTTAACAAAAAATAATAAAGTGTTGAAGTATTATTTTTGCAAAGAAATTTAATTGTATTATTTTTGTTTTTTTAAATTACATTCGCTGAATGGTGATGTATCGGTGTATTTTATTGGTTATAATTGTGTTATGCACTGTTGATAGTTTTTCCCAGCGATCATCCCGTTGGAAAAGGATGCGTTATGAAGTGTATTATGGAACCGGTGCAACTAACTTTCTTGGTGAACTTGGCGGAGCGAACCGCGAAGGCACAAACTTTGTCCGCGACCTTGAATTCAATATGACCCGTCCCCTGTTGCAGCTTGGACTCCGGTACAGGATACTGGAAGCATTATCTACAAAAGTTATGTTTTCATACGGATGGCTCCGCGGAGACGACCAACTAACTCTTGAAAAATACAGACAACATCGCAACCTTCATTTTCGTTCTCCGATTGTTGAATTCTCAGGGCAACTTGAATATTCAATAATAAAAGAAAGACAGGGACACCGGTATAATCTCCGTCGCGTCAGAGGTATTAAGGGTTTTAAAACCAACACTTACTTTTTTGTCGGATTTGGCGGTTTTTATTTTAATCCCCGAGCAAAGTATAACGGAAAATGGTACTCTCTGCAACCATTAGGTACCGAGGGGCAGGGAATAGTTCCAACACGTAAACCATATTCACGCTTTTCGATGTGCATACCTTATGGTATAGGATTTAAATACGGGCTTAACCGCCGTTGGAATCTCGGTTTGGAATTCGGTGTCAGAAAAACATTTACCGATTATATCGATGATGTGAGTACTACATACTATGATAATGAACTTATCCGTGAAGCTAAAGGCGATGTTGCCGCATACCTTGCCGACCCTTCTGACGGGACTAACCCGAACTGGACTGCAGCATATCAACAGAGAGGAGATGCAAAAGACAAAGATTCGTATATGCTCCTCACAATAAATTTGACATATAAACTTAATACAACCCGTCAGGGTCTTCCTAAATTCAGATAATATGAAAACAACTTTTGCGTTATACATAAAAGTTTTACTTCTATTTGTTGTGTTTACTGCAATTAATACCGATCTCTCCGCTCAAAGATGGAAACGAACCAGGTACGAAGTTATAGCCTGCGCCGGCCCTTCATTTTTCATGGGAGAATTCGGAGGTTCATACGGATACGGATCTCATTTTCTTAATGACCTTGACTTGAAAAGCACGCGTTATAATATAATGGTAGGAGCAAGATTTAAAGTTCAGGAAAAATTTGCTATAAAAATGAATATGGCATTCGGAAGGTTTACTGGCAGTGACAAGTATACTACAAATGAACAAAGATTGTCCAGAGGTGGCACTTTTAAAACTTCGGCATTCGAAACAACCTTTCAAGCCGAGTATTCAATATTAAAGGAACGTTTTGGAACACGCTACACCTTTCAGTACATGAAAAAATTTAAATTCTCTCATGTAAATACATATGTTTTTGCCGGAACCGGAATGTTGATCTTTGGCCCAAAAGTCACTTATACTGGTCATCTTTATACAAACAAAAGCCCTAATTTTACACCTATCGCTCTTGTATTTCCTGTAGGGATCGGATTTAAATATGGCATTAACCGCCGTTACAGTCTGTGTCTGGAAATTGGCCAGCGTTATACAACATCTGATTACATCGATGGCTGGAGTGATTGGGCCAGTAAAGGGAAGGATGCATATGGTTTTATTCTGGTTGGTATAACCTATAAACTTAAGACAGCCCGCAGTGGTTTGCCTAAGTTTTAATTTTACAATAATTCTATGGGGCGATTTGCAGAGATAATATCTGTAGTTTTTTTAACTTTATTGAACATCAATACCTATGCACAAAGGTATTGGGAACTGGGAGGCATGGCCGGTGTTTCATATTATCTGGGCGATGTTAATCCTTCCCTCCAGTTTTATCAGGCAAGGCCGTCCGGTGGAGGGTTTATCAGATATTCATTTACACAACGCTGGCAATCCCGATTTGCAATAAACGCAGGTTACCTGTGTGGAAACGACCGTGATTTTGCCAACAAATTCCAGTACCTGCGTAATCACAATTTTGCAACACCGATCGTTGAAGCTTCTGCAACTATAGAGTTCAACTTTATGCCTTTTAAACTTGAAGACAGGAGAAAGTTTTTCTCACCATTTGTATACACCGGCGCTGCATTTTTTATGGCTACAAAAGCAACTCAGCCTTATCAACCGGCAATACCTTTCGGTGTCGGTATGAAACTTAATTTCCTTAAACTCTTTACCTTAGGGGTTGAATGGGGTTTCCGTAAAACCTTTACAGACGGAATTGATCAACTCACATGGTATAAAAACATACCGTATTCAGAGCTTACAGATGAGTTTCAGTTACCCAAACAACGCGGGTATTTCAGACAAAAAGACTGGTACTCTATAGCTCTAATCAGCCTCTCTTTCAAACTTTATTCCTATGACAAGGCTTGTCATGTATATGATTTCTGATAATGATGAGTTATAAGGAACTGATTTCACCACAGGGTTTGCCTTTACACGTTGCCATAATAATGGATGGTAACGGACGTTGGGCAAAAAAAAGGAACAAGCCCCGCATCTTTGGCCACGCGGCAGGAGTCAAGTCTGTTCGCAGAGTTGTTGAAGCTTCAAGGGAGATCGGTATTAAACATCTTACTCTGTATACTTTTTCTATTGAAAACTGGAAGCGACCTCAGGATGAAGTATCATCACTTATGACTTTGCTTGTTAAAACAATAAGAAGCGAATTTGATGACCTTAACAAGAATAATATTAGAGTTAAGGTTATCGGGAACTACGACCTTTTACCTGATAAGATAAAGAAAGAAGTAATAAAGACACAGGAATTATCAACAAACAACCCAACACACAACCAAACACACCCAACACA
>CAZEWB010000419.1:0-4120 GCA_964515655.1 uncultured Bacteroidales bacterium | reverse complement strand
CATTATGCGACTTTCGCTTTCGATAGGAGAAAAATATATATGCAGATGGGATGCCATGGCTGTGGCACAAAAATAATTAAATTATATAAGAAGCCATCAGTGTCTGCCACGGGTCGTGTTTGTGGCCGCCTGCAAGTATGCCTTCCTTTTTGAGTTTAATATCAGACGAAGTAATCATGCCTGCCAGTGTTTTGTTAGTAAGCCATTTATTTTGGGGGACCTGATAACTGAGTTTGTCCTTTCTCCAGCAAATTTCAGCAGGCAGGTCTTTATTAAGTGCGTATCGGTGTATATATTTTGAAAAACCTTCTTTAATTTTAAATTCCGACGACAGGGAGAAAACAAATTCCACCAGTCTGTAATCAAGGAACGGAAGCCTGACTTCGACCCCGAAAGCCATTGCATTTCTGTCGCAATACCTGAGCAGTTTTTTTAAACCATACTTCATGGTATCGTAATATAAAGTTTCGTTAAGAGTGTTGTAGTTTCTGAAAGGGGGGCGTTCTTTTTTTACCGACCTGAGAAACTGCTCGCCGAAAGTGGTTTTGTCAGTGCCGGGAGTCAGGTTCCGTTTTACTCTTCCGGCAAACCTGAGCAGAGAGGGAGAAAATGTTTCGGCCATAAACAGAAGTCCGGCTTTATAGTTTAAACCAAGAGTGTTCTTAATTCCCGCAGATTCTGCTCTGAACAGTTTCCTTGATCTCAGCATCATTTCCCTCAGGAAAACCTCGGGGTATTTTTCGTAACCGGCCAGTATCTCATCGGCTCCCTGCCCGTCTAATAAAACCGTTACATTATTTTTCCGGGCCAGTTTCATAACTTCCCACTGGGCTGCAATGCTGGCCGAACCAAAAGGTTCTTCCTGGTGATAATATATTTTTTCGACCTGCTCTATAAAACCACTCTCATCCGGATATACAAAATACGGATCAACATTATACCTTTTTGTGACGTTGTCGATATAGTATCCTTCGTCGAATTCCTTTTCGCTGAACCTCGCAGAAAAGGTACATTGCCTTTGTCCGGGTGATATTGCCGAATTTACCGATGCCACTATTGATGAAGAATCAACGCCACCCGACAGAGAAGAGCCTACCGGAACGTCCGAGCGAAGGCGTATCCTTACGGAATCACGAAAAAGAGTAAGATATCTTTCGGCAGTTTCTTCAAGGTTTGCAACAGGGCTTTTTACCGACAGGTCAATGTCCCAGTAATTGCTTATTGTAATTTCGTTGTTGTTAAGAAATAAATAGCACGATGGAGGAAGTTTTTGTACACCCTTAAAGAAGGTTTCGCCCGGATCTTCAGGGTTTTCTACAAGGTCCCATTTAAGATATCTGTAAAGCATCTGGTTGTTTGCCGAACGGGGAACTCCCGCTGCGAAAAGCGCTTTGATCTCCGAGCCGAAAATGAAAGATCTTCCATTGTGGTTATAAAAGAAAGGTTTTTCGCCGAAACGGTCGCGGGCGCAGAATAACTCCTTTTTATCATTGTCCCATATAGCAAATGCAAACATCCCGTTAAAACTGCTCAGGCAATTTTCGCGGTAAAGATGAAAAGATGTCAGAATAACTTCAGTATCGGTATTTGTTTTGAATATTTCTCCCTTTTTCTTCAGTTCTTCACGAAGCTCGATGTAATTATATATCTCTCCGTTAAATACAATAGTATAGCGATTCAGGTAGTGCATGGGCTGACGACCGTTTTCCGACAAGTCTATCACAGACAAACGCTTATGAATAAATCCAACTGTTTTTTCTTCGTTCATCCAGCAACCCTCCTGATCAGGTCCCCTATGTTTAATGGATTCTCCCATGCGGGTAAGCGTCTGAACGTCAACAGAACCGGATTCAGGAAAAAGTATCCCGCCAATACCACACATGCGATTAATTTTAAATGCAAATATAAATCATAAATAAATACGTATCATATTATATTGAAGTTATGAGTAAAGTGGGTTAAAATAATTTTGGTTGTCGAAAAGAATAGTCTTAAAAAGCAAATACGAATCCTTAATATTGTGTTCTGATTCAACAACCTTCCTTCCTGCCTGGCCTAATTTATTTCTCAAATTCCCGTCCTTACATAAAAGTAATATGGCATTGGTACACTCCTCCGTAGTATGTGCAATTAAAACATTTTTGCCATGTTCAGCGCCGGTGGGCGTTCCGTGTAGCGAGGCAACGACAGGAAGGCCGGCTGCCATATAATCAAGAACCTTCATTGCCATTTTTCCGCGACTTATATCATTGTCTTCAATAGCATACAGCCCAATGTCTGAGCCTGCAAGATGATAGTAAAAGGATTCTTCGGTGAAATCAAAGAACTCGGTTTTTATATCCCCTGTTGGTCTGCGATGCCGTGTAACAAGCACAAGCCGGAAATCTATGATATTAAGTAAATCACTAAACACAGGAGTCATCAAAGTAAGAAAAGTATCGACATTCGAAGGATTTCCGGTATAAATAAAACGCACAGGGTTATTTAGTTTGTAATCAGATTTGACAATATATGCATCAAAATTCATTGCTATTGGAAACAGAATCTTTTTAGTATCAGTATATGAAAAATGATTTACAATAAAATGATTTACACATGAAATCCTGTGACAATATTTTACAGACTTTTCAGTCAACGCAGGATTATAAATCCAAACAGAATCCCAGAAGTCAACAGTAATATTCTCATTTAATTTATAAACAAGTTTTTCAAGGTGCGGAAATTTCTGATCAGGATACAATGGAAACAGCCCCCGCTGTATAAATACTGATTTATAGTGTGATGATTCAATCCCCTGTGAAAAACGTATCCAGAATATTTTTCTGTAAAGCCGGTAACGTTGCGCAGGGCTTCCCTCGTGCAGTTCAATTATGGTTTTATCATTATAAATACTGCAGATACGGCAGGTTATTCCGTCTTCTTTAAAGAAAGGTTCATATTGTCCTATCCGCCTCCTGTATCCATCGCTTCCCGGTTGTGTATAGGGATAGAAAATCACATCTCCTCTTTTCTTTTTACATGGGGGTATTATACTATAATATATATAAAGCAAATGACACAGCGCATAACCGATGTTTAATGAAATCAACATATACAGGTATTGTATGCGTTCCTTATTCTTTATAATAACCTGCTTAGTCATTGGCATTATTTATATTTAACACAACCCTGATACGGGACAATAATTTATCAACACCCTGTTGATTCAGATGATCAAAATCAATGAAGTCGTTTTCGGTAAAACAAGTATCTGAAAACAAATCAAGATAAGCAATATTATGCAGAAGTGAAAATGTTGTGTATTTCTGACTTGAAAACTCTATTACGCCGGGATTATAATTATTGGTATAACACGTAGATTTTGGGGTATTAACCATTAGTAAAGTTACATTATAATTTCTGCAAATTTCTAAAATTCTTATTAAGTAATTTAAATTTTCTTCAGCAAGGTTCCGGTTGAATTTAATAACCGAATGCTCAAGCGCTCTTTTCCGGCAGATATACTCGTTATTTTCTGCTGCAACAGGAGGGATAAATGTGGGATTTGAATCTATTTCCTGTGATGAAAACAAGTATGATAAATCTCTGTTTGAGCGCATAAAATCTGATTTTGCCATAATGATATTTCCGAATGACCGGTCGTATATATTTTTATTCCATGGATAATAATACCGGTCTTTCCACTCCTGTTTTTCTTTTGCAAAGTTATACCCGGCCATATCATAATCAAGGCCCAGAATTACAAGTTTAAGCCGGGGCGATTCCGGAATGCACTTTTCCAGCAATAATAAAATATGATAAAGATCTTGTCCCCCCATAGATAAGTTAAAAGTACTGTTAGTGCCTTCTAATATGTCGGGAGCGCCAATTGCTTCGGTATGAGAGTTTCCCGTAATAATGGCTTTGATTTTTTCTTTATTCTTATTAAAATTGAGCATGATATAATCAACAGGAGTTTTATAATCTTTATAAAGAAATTCAAGAATGGCCGCCACCGCCGCCAAGAACAGTATCAAAAACAATAATTCTTTAAAAAATTTCTTCATATCAGAATTGAAAATAAATAAACTCCTGCTGTTCGAAAATGCCCAGCAAATATATCAGGAGAAGCATAAAGACC
>CAZEWB010000418.1:0-4123 GCA_964515655.1 uncultured Bacteroidales bacterium | reverse complement strand
TGTGTTGGGTGTGTTTGGTGGTGGTTGCTGATGATAAATAACAACTATTGCCGTTGCAGTCAGCAGTATTCCTGCAATTATTAAGATAATCCGGTTTTTCATCAGGCCATTTTATTTGAATATTTTCTCCTGCGGATGATATGTATGACAATTCCGGAGATCAAAACCAGAAGAACGGGAAATATCACATTGAACATCTGCCAGAATGATTTTGTGCCGGCAAGTTTTGCGTTATCCAGCATCCTTAATTTTAGATCACGTCCGCGTAACTGCATAAAACCTGAATCGTCGAGCAGGTAATTGACCACATTCATCAGGAAGTCCTTGTTCCCGAATGTTTCACCGCTGAACCTGTCGTACCCCAATGGGAGCGGGGTTTGGTTATAACCGAGTCTCTTAACATTGTTACGGATCACGTCGCCATCTGAGATCACTACTATTTTTGAAGGGACTCCTTCTCCTTTGAAAGCAATTTCAGGACTGTCGTACATATAAGGTGTCAGGCGGTTTTCGTACAGACTTCTGAATTTTCCCTCTAACAATACGGCAACAGGTCGTGCCCCGGCTGCAAAATGCGAAGGATTCAGTTTTTGCTGGATAATATTGAGATTAATATCTACGGGAGCATTCAGAACTTTTGTATTTGGCGAAGTAGAAAGTAAGACCGTTTTACTGATCCTTCCATCCTCGCCAACAGTATCTATGGAACTTACAAACTGGGTCTTTACCATGTTCAGGTTCCTGGTAATGTTATTGGACGGGTCTGGTATTATCAACGGGAAGTAAACCCAGGGAAAAGGCGAAAACTGAGGCTGGGCGCCAGGCGCAGCAGTGTTAACGGGAATGACAGCACACTGAACGTCCTGAACAAGGTCAGGATTGATCCTCGCACCGTATCTGAAAAGCATATCGTCCAGATTAAGGTTCCTGATAAAAGCAAGTATTTCATTCCTGTATGCAAGGCTGTCTACATTTGCTTCGATAATATCCACAAGGAACATAACGCGTCCGCCGTACATTATAAACTGATCGATGACATATTTATCTTTTTCGTTAAATGCCGTGTCCGGTCCTGCAATAATAATAAGATCATATTTATTTGAGACCCTTATACCTGAACTGTCCTGTACGCGTTCGCTGAGTGATGCAATATTCCCGTTTATTTTCACGCTGTCAACCGAATAATATTCTTCGAGAGATGAACGGAAATCGGCAACCTCAATAGCAGGATATTCGCCATGACCGTAGATGAATGCGATACGTTGTCCGAAATCACGGTGCAATTTTTTAAAGGTTGAGACCAGGTTGTACTCAATTTCTTCTATCGATGCATTAAGGTTTTGCTCCGGAGTGAGGTGAACACTGTTTTTAAGAAAATCTACCGGAACTTCGCTTTGTCTGAATGATATTAATGCCCCCGGCCATATCACTTTCTGGCTTGTACCGCCTTCCGCATCTTTTTCCTGAAGATTGGCAGGTGTAAGACCCTTTTCATATAACTGGTTGTATATTTCATCCCTGGTCTTCTTGTCACTTTCTGCAGAGGGATTCGTAAACTCGTACTGAAGGTTTTCGCCGGCATAAACCCTGAATTCATCTAACATCTCCTTTATATTCTGCCGGAGACGTTTAAAGCCATACGGAAGGTCACCATCAAGATATACCCTGACAAATACAACATCGTTGAGGTTCTTCAGAATTTCTTTTGTAATGGGTGAGATTGTATAACGCTTTTCCTTTGTAAGGTCAACCCGGAATACCACGAACGATACCAGATAATTTACAAGTACTATGCTGAAAAATATCAATCCCAGCCTGAGCCATGCCTGACGCTTATATGTTTTGCGGGGATTCTTCATTTCCATTTTCTGCTTAGTAAGACCTGATGGGTTGAAAAAAGAAAGAAGAACACAACGCTGACAAAATAGACAACATCACGGATATCAACTACTCCACGACTTACCGAACGGTAATGTTCATTAATTCCCATCTGAATGACCACAGAATCAATAGGACGGAAAAGGTCAAGTCCGGCAAGGGAATCGAATCCAAAATAGAATACAAAACATAGCAGCATCGCTATGATGAACGAGACTATCTGATTACCGGTAAGTGATGATGCAAAGACACCTATCCCTACATATATTGAAGAAAGAAAGAACAAACCGATATACGAACCCCAGATACCGCCTGTATCAACATTTCCTACGGGACTTGCGTTAAGATACAGAGTCAGAAAATAGGCAAGAGTAGGAACAAGTGAAAGCAATACAATTGAAAGACCTGCAAGATATTTTGAAACAACAATGGTAAAATCGTCAACGGGTCGTGTCAGGAGTAATTCCAGCGTACCTGACCTTCTTTCGTCGCTGAAAAGCCTCATTGTTACAGCCGGTATCAGGAAAAGAAAGATCCAGGGTGCAAGAATAAAAAGCGAATCAAGTTGCGCATAACCGCTGTCGAAAATATTGAACTCACCCGGAAATACCCATATAAACAGGCTATTTATTACTAAAAATACAATTACAACAAGATATCCTGTTACAGAACTGAAAAAAGCAGCAATTTCCTTACGGGTTAATACCAGCATAATCTTACTAAAGCGCAGCAAAATTAATTTTTTTCCTTATAAGATTCGCTTTTTATAACTTTGAAAGTCTTATGAAAATCAATTCTGTTAAAGCGGCAATAAAAAAGAAACTTGTTATATCCTGTACTATAATGTTATATAGCATCATTTCTGGAATTGCATTTTCACAGAACGACAGTTTATTAACTTTTTTTAAAACAGGTATCGAGCCCCGCTATGGTTTTATTATCCCTCATAATAATAATCTGCGTTACCTTGTTTCGAAACCGGTATGGGGAATTGATATTACATTATCAAGAAGGTCAGCAGGAGAAAAGGAATGGCAGAAGTATTTCCGCAACCCTGCGTCAGGATTCGGATTGCATTATATCAATTTCGGAAGCCCTGATTATTTTGGCAGCGCTTTCGCTTTATATGCTATGTCAGATTTTTATTTCTCAGAACGTCAGAACGGCTTTCTGTATCATCTGGGTTATGGCGTTTCGTATCTTACCCGTCCCTTTGACGAAGAAGACAACTATTTTAATGTCGTAATAGGTTCTCATATTAATGTGTTTTTAAAAATTGCCTTAAGTTATTCACTGGATATTAACAATGTTGCAATAAAACCCTTTGTTTCTTTCATTCACTACTCCAACGGTTCATTTTATAAACCCAACCTGGGAATAAATATTGTGAATACCGGTATCAGCATAGGGATTCCTGTAAAAAAGCAATATTGCCATCCAAACACCGGTCCGCTGACTGACTATCCCGGAAATTATTCAATGTTGGTCACATTAGGATCCGGGCTTCATCAAAAAAGTAATCAACTTACCACATTGTATCCCATATATACGGTCCGGACAGAAGCTGAGATGAAATATTCTTATAAACACTCCTATGGCGTGGGCGCTGATATCACATACTACAGATTCGAAACCAAACAAACAGATTTTAAATCCGTCAGCCCGTTAAGATGTGGTGTTTTTCTGTTATATAATACGTTTATCAACAGGTTCACTTTCAGCGCTCAGAGCGGCGCCTATATTTATAACGAGGACAAAGCAGAGAGTTTTATTTTTACCCGTTTCGGACTTTCATATTCCGTTACCGACAGATTCAGAACCGGAGTTATGCTAAAATCACATTTTTTTGTTGCCGATTTCGTCGAGTTATCAGCTACTTATATTTTTTACAGATCAAAACCCTGAAACCTTTTAAAACAATATCCGTAAAACATACAAATTATGTTTTATGAAATATTTTTTCATTATACTTTTATTCGCTTTTTTACCGGTAAGAGGCGATAATATTATAGATGATAAACTTTCAGACGACAATATAAGTTTTTATTATTCAGCCATCGACCGCTCACTTATACTTGACTGCACAGATAATTCAAATCACAGGGTTCTTATTGACGTTTACAATATTACAGGAAACTCAATTTTTAAACAGGAAGCTGAACTTTTTGCAGAAAAATCGAACCTTATTCAACTTGACCTTAAACCCGAACTTTACATTATATGTATTACAGAGAACAACAGGACG
>CAZEWB010000417.1:0-4125 GCA_964515655.1 uncultured Bacteroidales bacterium | reverse complement strand
TTTTCTTTGTGCTTTCACCTTTATAATGGATTATAGTCGTTTCAGGAAAGTAAACGTTCTTGTATCCAGCATTGGTTATTCTGTATGACAGGTCGATGTCTTCGCCATACATGAAATAATCTTCTTCAAGCAGGCCGGTTTTCTCAAGCGTTTTTTTCCGCAAAAGCATAAATGCGCCCGAAAGCACATCTACTTCGTGGATGGTGTTCTTATCAAGAAATGTAAGATGATATCGGCCAAATGTCTTTGAATTCGGGAATAGTTTCGAAAGACCAAAGATCTTGTAGAAAGCAACGCTGGGCTTTGGTAATCCTCGTTTGGATTCAGGCAGGTAACTTCCTTTTCCGTCTATCATCTTCACTCCGAGTCCGCCTGCTTCGGGATGTTCATCCATAAATGCAATGATCTTTGCAAATGTGTCTTCCTGGACAAGAGTATCGGGGTTAAGAAGCAGCACATACTCCCCATCGGCTACGCGTATCGCCTGATTGTTCGCTTTGGAGAAGCCATAATTATCTGTGTTCGCAATAAGTTTCACCTGCGGATATTTCTGGCGTACCATTCCGCACGAACCATCGAACGAGTGATTGTCGACAACAAATACTTCCGAAGGGATATCCTTAAGTGAACGGAAAACAGAAGCAAGACACTGATCGAGGAAGTGTCTTACATTATAATTGACAATTACAACAGATAATTTATCCAAAAGTTACAAATTAAAAGTAACACCAAGAGTAAACCAGCTTATATCATAACCGAACTCAGTATAGATGGCTGTTTTTGGCGTGATGAAATAGTTTGCACCAAAAAAAGCACCGAAGTGAAAACCGAAAGATGAATTATTATATACAGGATGTGAGCCGTTTGAAGGTCCATCGTATCTCTCGTTAAATAATGAGAAACGGGGGCCAACAGAGAGACCGCCATACGCGTTAAATTCCTTCACATCAAGTTCAGCGAAATTGTAGTAATATCCCACTCTCAATGCTGCTATAATGTATGTCCAACTGTACTTATAATTATAATTGGCTACATTTATATGATCAAAATATGTACTGTGGTATGACCTGCGGAAACCACCTAACATTCCTCCAAATGTAAGAGTGCCGGGACCTATTTGTTTAACACCCTTATCATACGAGATCCTGAAAGCAGGAGATGCACTGGTGCGATATGAAACATAGGTGTTGCTGGGTCCTATTCCCAATGACAAAAAACCTGTTCCGGGGTCCATACTTTGGGAATTTGCAGAAAATCCCAGAAAGAGAATTGAAAAACATGTAGTTGCAAAATGCTTCATATCTGAATTATTTTTTACAAAAATATATCAATTTCCCGATTAAGGAACAGAATACTTAAAAAAAGCAAAAAAGTAAAATGGAATTGATATTTCACCTAACTTTATAGCAAAATTTAATGTTATGTATAGGATTACGCTAATACTTCTGTTTTTATTGCCTTTATGTTTATTTTCTCAGGATAAAAAAATAACTCTCGAAGATATCTGGGTAACATATAGTTTCTATCCTGCAGACATTGATGAGTTCTATTCGATGAATGACGGGGAAACATACACTCAGTTGAACAACGGGATAATGATAGAGCAATTCTCTTTTAAATCAGGCAAAAAGGTCAAAGAGATACTTAATCTGAATACACTGCCCGCCGATGCTCCAAAGCCCAAGTCGATAAGTTCGTATGAATTCAGTCCCGAAGAAAGTAAGATACTTATCACTTCTGACGTAGAAAAGATATACCGCCATTCCCAGAAGGCAGAGCACTGGATATTTGATATCATTTCAGGAAAGATGTCGAAGCTGTCAGAAGGAGGAAAACAGATGCTGGCAGAGATATCACCTGATGGAAAAAAAGTTGCTTTTGTCCGTGATAACAATCTTTTCATTAAAGATCTTGTTAAGAATGAAGAGAAGCAGATCACCACTGACGGCAAATGGGCCGAGATAATCAACGGCGCTCCTGACTGGGTCTATGAGGAAGAGTTCAGTTTTTCGAAAGCCTTTGAATGGTCAGGCGACAGCCGTTACCTGGCATGGATGAAATTTGATGAGCGCAGGGTGAAGGAATACGAAATGCCCATGTATGGCACATTGTATCCTGAACAGTACCGTTACAAATATCCTAAAGCAGGCGAAGATAACAGTATTGTTTCCCTTCATGTTTACAACACTGAAACAGGAAATTCAAGCGAAATAGAATGCGGAAAGGATAACGACCAGTATATCCCGCGTATTAAATGGACGCCTATAACAAATGTATTGTCATTTATCAGAATGAACCGTCTCCAGAACCGCCTTGAGCTTTTGTTTGCAGATGTAAGTTCCGGAAAAGTTCAGAAGATAATCGAAGAGCAGGACTCATGCTACATTGAAATTACGAACAACTGGACCTATTCCGGTAACAATATAATATGGTATAGCGACAGGAGCGGATTCAATCATTTGTATCTGTATGATATTAACGGCAACTTTAAAAGCACGATCACAAAGGGTAATTTCGAGGTTTCCGATTTTTACGGTTTCAACGAGAAGACAGGAGTAGTATACTATGCTTCCGCAGAAGTTAATCCTACAGAAAGAAATGTGTACTCCATTAAAACTGATGGCAGCAGCAAAACCCAGATGACACCCGGAAAAGGCGTGAACAGGGCAAAATTCAGCAAGGGATACAAGTATTATATCAATACGTACAGTAATTCATCCGCTCCACCTGAAATTTCGTTGTATTCTATTAACGGAAAACTGTTACGCGTAATGGAAGATAACGCTGACCTCAAAAAAAAGGCAGCAGAATACGCATTTCTCAAACGCGAATATTTCACCTTCAATACTTCCGACAACACTCTGCTGTATGGATGGATGATAAAACCACAAAACTTTGATGAAAAAAAGAAATATCCGGTCTTCATGACCGTATACGGAGGCCCGGGCGCACAGGAAACTCTGAACGAATGGTCATACTACGACCTTTGGTATAATGTCATCGCAGATAAAGGATACATTGTTGTATGTGTTGACGGTAGGGGAACAGGTGGTCGCGGAAACGAATTCAAAAAAGTCACATATGGTCAGCTTGGCAAATATGAAGCAAAAGACCAATACGAAACTGTTCAATACCTGAAATCAAAAGCATGGGTAGATTTCAGCAGGATCGGAATATACGGGTGGAGTTATGGCGGCTACCTGTCTTCCTTATGTCTGTTTGCTTTTCCGGAAACATTTAAGATGGCCATAGCAGTCGCACCTGTAGCAAACTGGAGGTATTACGATTCAATTTACACAGAAAGATACAACGGATTACCTCAGGATAATGCCGATGGTTACGACAAGAACTCGCCTACAAGTCACGTTAAAAAACTTAAGGGGAAATTCCTGCTGGTACAAGGCACTGCCGACGACAACGTACATTTTCAGAATTCGATGGAACTTGTTACAAAACTTGTTGATGCTAATAAGCAATTCGACTGTTTCTTCTATCCGAACAGCAATCACGGTATTTATACGGGACGAAACACCCGCTACCATCTTTTTACAAAAATGACACAGTACATTTTTGATAATTTATAAAATTGTGTTACTTTTGCAGCCCGTTTATCTGCGCCCGGATGGCGGAATTGGTAGACGCGCTAGTTTCAGGGACTAGTGTCCGACGGATGTGCAGGTTCGAGTCCTGTTCCGGGTACTAAAAACGTTCTTTGCCCAGGTGGTGGAATTGGTAGACACACCAGCTTGAGGGGCTGGCGCCGGTTACGGTGTGCAAGTTCGAGTCTTGTTCTGGGCACAAAAAACAGAGCGAAAATCAGAGCGAAAGCGATGATTCGAGCTCTGTTTTTTTCTTCATTCTCATTCTGTTTCTCGCTCTGAGACAAGCGAAAGCGATGTTTCGAACTCTGCTTTTTCTTCGTTCTCATTCTCATTCTCATTCTGAAGTAAAAAAGCGAAAGCGATCATTCGAACTCCTGACTTGTCCCCTCAAGATTTTCGAAATATCTATATTACACTTAAACAGCATTTTGCTTGCGGATAAAAACTATTTTTACCGCACTAACACCTATTTGAAATATATCTTTTCACTTTTGTAAAAAGGCAACCCGACTCCGGAGGAGTC
>CAZEWB010000416.1:0-4131 GCA_964515655.1 uncultured Bacteroidales bacterium | reverse complement strand
TGTGTTGGGTGTGTTTGGTTTTTGTGGTTGTATCTCCGTTCAGAAACCAGAGAAGTTCGTAAAAAACTGCACCTGAAATCAATTATTTACGAACTTCTCTGGTTTCTGAACGGAGATACAAACACAAGATACCTTAACGATAACGGCGTGTCGATATGGAACGAATGGGCAGATAACAACGGAAATCTTGGTCTTGTTTACGGTCACCAGTGGCGCTCATGGAGGACTCACAAAGGGAAGTCTGTTGACCAGATCACTGAGGTTGTTGAATCCCTTAAAAATAATCCCGACTCACGCCGTCATATTGTATGCGCCTGGAATGTAGGCGACCTGCCGGAAATGGCCTTGCCGCCATGCCATGTAATGTTTCAGTTTTATGTTGTGAACGGCAAACTGTCCTGTATGCTTTATCAGCGCAGCGCCGATCTGTTTCTGGGTGTGCCTTTCAATATTGCTTCCTATTGCCTGCTTACAATGATGATGGCACAGGTATGCGGATATGAACCCGGTGAATTTATTCACACTCTCGGAGATGCACACATCTATTCCAATCACATGAAGCAGGTAAAACTGCAGCTTTCGCGCGATACACACCCTTTGCCCAAGATGACGATAAATCCTCATGTTAAGAATATCTTTTCGTTTAAATACAAGGATTTCCAGCTTTCGGGTTACGATCCTCATCCTCTTATCCGCGGCGAAGTAGCAGTATAATAAAGCATTTGCAAAATAATCCAACGTTCAGTAATTCCAATGCTCAAAAAACAAAAATCAAATAAATCCGAAATCCGAAATTCGAAACTGGTTTTGGGTATTGCTCTTGTTATTATAGATCCTTCGCTTCACTCAGGATCAATTCCACCGCGATTCAGACTTCGCTCTGCTTGTCTTCATCGGGTATCATTGACTTGTTTGATATTTTATTATTTTGGATTTTATTTGAATTTTGGAAATTGATTTATGGTGCTTCTTCTGTGACTATTCTTTGATTCACTTTGTAGTAAAATATGCAGTACAAAAAGATAATTCTTGGGATCGACCCCGGTACAACGGTAATGGGTTTCGGGATACTTGCCGTGAACGGTAATGTTACAGAAGTTCAGACCATAGGTGTTATGAAACTGGCAAAACTCAGCAGCCATTACGACCGTCTCGAAAAGATATTTGCGAGGATAACATCGCTTATACGGGAGTATAAAGTAACTGAGATGGCTATCGAGGCGCCCTTCTACGGCGTTAATGTACAGTCGATGCTTAAACTTGGTCGGGCACAAGGGGTCTGTATCGCTTCGGCAATGACCGAACACGTGCCGGTTACAGAATATGCCCCGCTGAAAGTTAAAATGAGCGTAACAGGAAACGGCCGTGCCTCAAAACAGCAGGTTGCAGCAATGCTCGGACATCTTCTGAATTTCCATTGCGAAGAAAAATACCTTGATGCTACCGATGCTCTTGCAGTGGCATTCTGCCATTTCAACAATTCACGAACGGTCGCAAAAAGCGCAGGCTACAAAAACTGGGGTGATTTTATAAAGAAGAACCCGGGCAGGGCGAAGACCTGAAGAACATCTAACACTTAATTTTTAATGATTCGTGCTTCGGATTTCGGATTTCGTGCTTCGGATTTAAACTCATTCCTTCACTTCTTCAATTCCCACCGGATCTATCCTGAATCCTGTTGCACACTGACTCTTCCCATCATCTTCACCAATCACAACACCATAGAAGATAAGACCTTTGATGGTTACTTTTTTACCTTCGAAATACTTGTAGTTTATTTCATCGTAAGTGCTTTGCACGGGCACCGATGTGCTGTCGTCCAGCATTATTTCCCAATCCCAGAACGGATGATCGGCACCCTTCCCGCTTGTCCACGGTGTGAATTTCTGAAATGTTCCTGTTACAATGACTTCTTTGTTTTTGTTTTTTTCAAGACAGTCCCATGTGTTGCATTTTATGGTGTACTGTTTTTCTGGCTGCGAGCAACCGTATAAGCTAAAGGATGCAATGATTATTAAAACGAAGTATTTTTTCATATTACAAATGTTCAACTATCAGTATGCAAAAATCATAAAAATATCAGTTATAAGTGAAATAAATTCGTTTTTGTTACAGAATTTCAGATATAACTGATAAAAAAAAGTTTCGATACTTCTCTCCAGGGTAAACGCATATTAAAATTCACTTAACAAATAAAAAACACCCACCCGTCATTACGAGCGTTGTAGCGTATCTGTTGAGTTGAGCGGGACATTAAAGCAATGCGAAGCAATCTCAGTGCGCAGGCATGTATGGGGACATACAGGATTGTATATAGGTGTTTTCCGCCGCACATGCAGATTGCTTCGTCAGCAAAACCTTAATGCAATTCATTGCTTTACCCTGCCTCCTCGTATGACGCGCTTTTTTTTGTTTATGTTTTCTTGTATAAATGCTATAATTAATATGCGTTTGCTCTGTACTTCTCTCAAAGGTATCAGGTGGAAAAACATTAACGATTTCCTGTTAGAACACTGATTCTATATTATACTTGAAACGGGTTAAATTGTCTCATTATTGTTAATTGTTTATGGGTTGGGCGGCTGGTTTTTTAAAAAGTCAATAGTTAATGGGTTGAGCAACTGGTTTGGTAAAAGGTTTATAGTAAAAGGTTTATTACAACGGACCAATGACTATTAACCAAACCAACAGCCCAACCATACAACCAATAACCAATTTCCAAACCAGCTGCTCAACCATTTAACCTATAACCTGATTATTCCAATCGATGCAGAAATTTATCCCGTTTGCTTATAATCAAAAAAACGGATTCCCCTCTTTCTCTGCACCAACAGTTGTGCTTTCACCATGGCCGGGATAAACAGTGACATCATCGGGGAGTGTGAAAATTCTTTTTCTTATTGAATTTATCAGTTGATTGTAATCGCCGCCGGGAAGATCAGTACGGCCAATGCTCATATTAAAGAGAACATCGCCGCAGAATAACGAAAGTGATTCCTGGTGATATAACGCAATACTGCACGGCGAATGTCCCGGGCAATAAAGGGTCTTGAATTCAGTATTTCCGAATTTGAACGGGTTTCCCTGTTCCAGCAATATCTTTGGTTCCGGAGGTTGTTTCATGCTGAAGCCGAATGACAGAGCGTGATTGCACAAGCCGATTTTCCACAGAAAAACATATTGCTTGTGTCCCGCAAGTGGAATGTTATAATGATTGCAAACATCTGCGGCACCCATAATGTGATCGAAATGAAAATGTGTGGCAATGGCAGCTTTGGGAACAAGTGAATTTTCACTGATGAATTTTTCAAGAGCGTTGAATTCTTCGTCATTACAGCAACCGGGATCGATGATCACACACTCTTTTGTCTCGTCGTAAACAACAAAAGTGTTGACCTGAATGGGATTAAAAACAAATAACTTTATTTTCATTCTGATGCACCTTTAATCATTGGAACAAAAGCAAAAAGGCCGTGCGAGGATTTTTCAATTTTGCCCTGAATCGTTTTTATAACTAACATCATTGTCTGTGAACTTCCGGTTCCGAACGGGATCACCATTTTGCCTCCGGGCCTGAGTTGTGCCAAAAGCGCTTCGGGAATTTCAGGAGCGGCAGCTGTAATAAGTATCCTGTCGTATGGACCGTAAGTAGGTTTACCCTCGAAGCCATCGCCCCAGAAAAGAGTGGGGGAGTATCCGATTGAGTTAAGAAGGACACGGGTGTTGTCGTATAATTCCTTTATACGTTCAATGCTGAAGACTTTAACTCCTATCTCAAAAAGTACTGCCGCCTGATATCCGCTTCCGGTGCCTATCTCAAGGACTTTATCTCCCTTTTTTACATCAAGCAGCGCTGTCTGAAATGCTACTGTATATGGCTGTGAAATTGTCTGGCTGTTTTTTATAGGCAGGGCCTGATCGCTATATGCAAGAGAATCCATTCCTTTCGGTATAAATAAATGACGGGGTACTTTTAAGATCGCATCAAGGACGTTCTCGTCAGATATCCCTTTTACGCGTAATTCGTTCACCAGTTTTTGCCGGAGTCCCTTATGACGATAGCTGTCTTCCATAATTGTAATGCAAAAATATAAAGAATAATTTAATACTTCATCTTAAGGAATGCTGTTG
>CAZEWB010000415.1:0-4132 GCA_964515655.1 uncultured Bacteroidales bacterium | reverse complement strand
TGTGTTGGGTGTGTTTGGTGTTTTTGTTAGATCTGGGATTGAGCGATGGAGTTGCATCATAGAAAAAGCATTCCACAGTTGCTTCAGTGGGGCCGTACATATTATGAATATGGGCTGAAGGGGCACATTTCTGCCATTCGTTAACAAGCGATTCGGGTAAACCTTCTCCGCCGAAAAGACAGTAGCGCATCGAAGGAATATTTATCTTGGTATAGTATGGTTTCAGTAATGCAACCATCGATGGGGTCATCTTTGTAACGGTGATCTTATGTTCCTGCATTATCTTTATCGCCTGCAGGTAGCGCAGGCCTTCGGAAGGGACAGGGTAAACGCAGGCTCCGTAAAGAGCGGGTATCAGGTAGCAATCCAGTGAAGCATCGAAACTGAGTTCGAAAGGCTGCAGGAAACGGTCGGCGGGCGAAAAAAAGTAACCGTCGGACATGAATGACGTGATAAAAGCAGAGACATTGTCATAAGTGATAGGTACTCCCTTTGGTTCTCCCGTACTGCCGGATGTAAAAAGTATGTACATAAGGTCTTTTGGCCGGGGCAATGATTGAGGAAAAGTCTCCAGTATCTCACAATTTATTCCTGTATTTATCTCATCCCTGAAAAGGCCATCACATCTGCTGTTAAGAACGATCTCTGCTTTGGAGAGTGCAATTATCTTTCTGTTTCTTTCGGCAGGAAAGGCCGGGTTGGCAGGAATAAAAGCGCCGCCGCACAACCACGTTGCAAATACCGAGGCATAAGTTTCAAGGTCATTGTTTGTGACCACAGCGACCCTGGGGTTTGTTTTTTTGACGTTCTGAAATATCTGTCCGGCAATAGAAAGAGCCTTTTTTTCGAGATCGCTGTATGTGAAAAACTGATTTCCGAAACAGAATGCATTATAGTGTGCATTAAGCCTGAATGATTCTTTCAGTCTTTCGGTTATCATCTTTTTAATGTGATGATTTTGTCAGTTTGAATATCCTGACGGCACCTTTCCTGTCATAAACTTTAAGCAGGTAAAATCCTTCCGATAAACCTGATACATCAAGTTTGTTCAGGCCCCTTGCAAGTGAATATACGAATAATGTTTTTCCGGAAATGACAGTAAGCGTTGCAGAAAGTTCAATCTGAGTTTCTAAGAAAACATTGTAGGTGAACGGATTCGGATAAACAATGGTTTCAGAGAGCAAGCTGCTTTCAACGAATATCGGTTCGAGAATCTGAAGTGCGACATCGTCGGTATTTGAGCAGCCGTATTCATTTACAACTATGACTGAGTAAAAATAAATTCCTGCACTGTCATTGTCGCAGTATATCGTTATAGTTTGTGTGGTATCACCAGTGTCCCAGAAGTAATAAGCACTACCAGTACCAGCGTCAAGTGTAACGGTGTCGTGTGCATTGGCTACTATCAGTTGCCCAAGATCGACCTGGGGTATCCCGAAGATTCCGACATATAAAGAATCTTCTGCAGAACACCCGTTACTGTCTGTAACAGTCAGGTATTGAACTCCCGTAGCTTGTACATAATGGAACTGGGCCGTGTCGCTGCCGCTATTCCAGCTATACTGCGAAAACCCATAGCCTGCATTAAGGATCACAGGTGGCTGACATGCGTAGACATCGTTCCCTAATTCAATTTCCGGAATGGGGAACAACTGTACAATAACAGTATCGGAAGCGGAGCAATTGTACTGATTTGTAACTACAAGGTAATAGGTTCCCGATGTTGTAACTTCAAGCGAAGGATTGAATGAAAGACCGTTGTTCCAGTTATATTGTGAAAACCCGGAAGGAACGGATAATGTATATTCATCACTGCAGAGAGTAGTGTCATTACCGAGGCTGAATTGCGGATTGGGCCTGAAATTCACCTGAATAGTGTCGGAGTTCTCGCAAGTGAAAGTATCTCTAACCAACACAATGTATTCCCCGGTTTGATTTACTGTTATCTGTTGATCGGATGACAATCCATCGTTCCAGTCATACAGTTCATATCCGGCTCCGGCGTCAAGAGTAGCGCTGTCGCCCTCGCATCTCTCCAGGTCGGCGCCAAGATTGACGGGAGGAAGAGGGTGGACAACAATGTCAACCGGAGGAGCAGAAACTTCGCACCCGGTGATGTAGTTTGTAACAGTTACTGTATAAGAGCCGCTTTGGGTTACTGTAATTTCCTGTGTGGTTGCCCCTGTAGACCAGATATAAGATTCGTTGGGTAAAACAGAAAGTGTGATTGATTCGCCATAACAGATCTCTTCACCGGGGTCGGTGAAAATCGAGGCGGAAATAGCAGAACTTGTAATGACAATTGGCGGGAAAGGGTTTTCACTACCAACTATATACGGACTGCTGGATACCACTCTTACCCTGTATCCGATACCGAAAGTAGTATTTGAAGGTATTGTGCCGAAAATGACACCGGTATTAATAGGTACACTACCTATGGGAACGGCATTTGTAAAATCGCCCCAGTTATCAGAAAGCTGGGCGGTAAATGTACACATAAGGTCGAATGTGCCGGTGGTTTCGTATTGTACAATAATGTCTCCGCCAGCACAGGTTGAGGTCTGTGTGGGAGAAAGTGTGGTGATCGTCTGGGAATATGTCTGCCCGGCACAGACAAATAGTATAATAATGAGCGAAAATATCTTCATAAGGACAAAAATTTATTATTACAAAGATATTTATTTTTTGAATAATATTTTAAGTACGTTTTTATATAGAAAATTATTACACAGAGTTCCACAGAGAAAATACGTGTTTGCTATTTCCTGCGCAGACCTCCGATGTCGCCTGCGCTCATTCCATCGGAGACATCGGAGGTCTCTTGCGCACATTTGCATAGGCCATCGGAGAACCTTGAGGTCGCCGGAGCGCGCTATAAAAAAACACCACGTCTTTGCGAGGGCGCACAACAGCAATGAGAAGCTGAGGACGTCAATAGCGACCGAAGCAATCGTTGTGTGCATGCATGTGTATGGAGCCGCAGGCAAACGGGATTGTAAGATGTGTTTTTTTAGGAGGAGAGTTGGATTTTATATATTCAACCACTTCGTGGTTGTTTTATCTGGAGTTATTAACCCCGGACTGCGTCCTCCATTTCATTTCGGACTTGTCCGGGGTTATTAATATTTGACTCCTTCGGAGTCAGGGGCGCTGCCCGTATATCAGGGCTATGAAAAGTTTACTCAATCTTTATCGCCTTCTTAACAAGCACCTTTCCTTTTACATGCGCCGACACAACCTTTTTTGGGGGTGGGGGAACAGAAGAACCTAATCTTTAAAGCACGAATCCAACACACCCAGTACCGAAGGGTAGGTGTTTGTTTTAACTTTCTGGATATTTCCGGAATCGAGCCATAAAATTTCAGTAATGTCTTCTTCTGACTGAGGTGTCAGTTTTTGTTTCCCGGGGGCGCTCATCAGGAACCAGTTGGTTGTCTTAAGTACAAACTTACCTTTAAGCGGATATATATGAAATGTGCAACGGATGAATCCTTCAATATTCACCTTCTTCAATCCGCTTTCTTCTTTAACTTCCCTTATTGCTGCCTCTTCAAAGTTTTCGTTCTTGTCCACTTTGCCCTTTGGCAGATCCCATTTATTGCGTCTGAAAATAAAAAGGTAATTGCCTTCGTCATTTTTTATCAGTCCCCCTGCTGCATCGATCATTTGAAATATCTGTGAAAGTGTTTTGCCATCTTTTGTGCGAACACTCTCAGTTTCAATATCCGGCCCTGATTCGCTTTTCAGAAATTCATCTATGTTTTTAATATCCGCAAGGTTCAGTTTGACTTCACGCAAATTATTTCCAAATTTGCAGTCGTAACCCTTCAGAATGATTTTTTTTGAACCGTAAAAAATATTGATCATATGGAAAAAACTGTTGAGAAGAAAATGGCCGAATATTTACTGCAAATTAAAGCAATTAAATTACAGCCTGCAAATCCTTTTACATGGGCATCGGGTTGGAGGTCGCCAATTTATTGTGATAACCGGAAAACATTGTCGTATCCCGAAGTGCGTTCATTCATACGCGACAAGTTTGCAGAGATGATCGCTGAAATGTATCCCGGAGCCGGACTTATCGCCGGTGTGGGGCCCGGGGGGGGGGCGGGCTGGGGGGGGGGTGGGGGTG
>CAZEWB010000414.1:0-4136 GCA_964515655.1 uncultured Bacteroidales bacterium | reverse complement strand
AGCAGTTTGTATGTGAGTGCATAGGGTAAATAGTTTGAACTGTTTGTAAGAATTATACTTTATCGATTTTCAGGGCGGACGCATGGGAAGTCTGTGTTATGATCCTGCAAGCTTTATATACAGTGCACGCTCTCCTTTTGATATCAAAATTAAAGATGAACTGCTGGAATTCTACAGAAATGAACTGAAACGGAACAAAATTGATACAGGTCTTTTCGATAAATACTTCTCATATTATTTATTGATAAGGATGCTGCAGACATTCGGGGCATACGGATACCGTGGCTGGTTCGAGCGCAGGCAGGCATTTTCGGATATCATGCCAAAGGCGGTGGTGAATCTTAATGAACTTCTTCACCGCTTTTCTTTCCTTTCATCATTCCCTGAACTGAACAAGGTTGTACTTCATATCTCAAATTATAAGGAAGAAAAACAAAAAAAGATAATTCCCGGTGAAAGCAGTCTTACAGTTGATATCCTAAGCTTTTCCTATAAAGCAGGTTTACCGGCTGATAATTCCGGAAACGGGGGCGGTTTTATTTTCGATTGCCGTGCTCTGCCTAATCCGGGCAAAATAGATAAGTACAAACCAGTTAGCGGAAAAGATAAACCTGTTGCCGAATACCTGGCAGCACAATCCGAAGTGACGGAATTCAACGATAATGTTACTTCTCTGGTTTCTCAATCAGTGGAGAAATATATTTCAAGGGGTTTCACACATCTCATGGTCTCTTTCGGATGTACCGGCGGACAACACCGCTCAGTATATTGTGCCGATAATCTTGCAAAGTTTCTTAAAGCCAATTATCCCGTTAAAATTAATGTCGTCCATACAATGAAGGAAGAATGGGGGAGGGAAGGCTGAAATGACCAAAGCAATTATTTTATCGGCAGGACTTGGTACTAGGTTAAGACCTGTTACATCAGAAAAACCCAAAGCGCTTGTCAAGATAGATGGAATTCCGCTGCTGGAATATGCAATAATGCATTGCAAATATTATGGTATCAATGATGTGATCATTAACGTACATCATTTTGCAGAGCAAATAACTGACTATGTAAAAAGCCGTAATAATTTTGGAATAAACATTGAATTCTCCGACGAAACTAAGGAACTGCTCGAAACAGGAGGGGGAATTAAAAAAGCAGCATGGTTTTTCGAAGACTGTAAATATGTCCTTGTATATAACGTCGATATTCTCGCTGATATTGATATTAATGAGTTGATATCCTTTCACAGAAGCCAGTCGGCGCTTGCCACTCTTGCAGTAAGAAATCGTAAAACCTCCCGTTATCTGTTATTCGACCAGGCCAACCGGATGGTAGGATGGAAAAACATGGCAACAAACGAAACTCTTATTAAAGCCATTCCTGAATCACGTATTAAACTTCTTGCATTCAGCGGAATTCAGGTACTTTCAACAGACATCTTCCGTTTCTTTGATAACTATCCCGACAGGTTCTCAATTACGGATGCATATATAGATCTCTGTAAAGACAGGCATATATTAGGCTACATCCACGACTCATCATTCTGGATGGACATAGGTAAGATAGACATGCTTGCCGAAGCTGACAGGATTTTGTCGGCGGATAATTTTTTGAAGCAGAAGTTTCATTGATAATCACTGATGTTTACATGTCAGTATATGTGCATCATCAGGTTTTTTTAGACAGGATTTCAGGATTTACAGGTTTTGATCATACGCGTCGAGCATTTATTATCCTGTTAATCCTGTTATCCTGTCTATTTTTTTATTGACTTGTAATTGTTTTTGTTATAAGAATTCAGCAGCCGCACCCGTCGCCCATTGTGTATTTCGGCAGAGGTGGTTTGATACGCCGTAAAAATCGTTTTCTTACAATCGAGTAGACCTCTCTTATCTCAGCGTTGTCGCATTTATAACAAACCCTGTAAACAGCGATGACCTTATTTGTGGAACTTTTTTTATTCCTGTCAATAAAGATCAGGTATTCATATCCCACATTCAAAGAATCAGCATTCTCTATATATGTCATGATCTTTTGCCTGCGGGGGCCTTTCTGTATCTCGGTCACCTCGAATTCAAGCATATTCTGTTCTCCGGGCTGAAATGTTGTTGCACTCTGGTATTTGCTCGAAAGGAATCCCGTGACCACCTGGTAAGATTTGTCATATAGTTCTTCGATCACTCCTGCAGGCAGATTTGAATCGCAAGCCGAAGAAAGTGTGAATGCTAAGAAAAAGTACAGAAAAGAACTAGTGAACATTATCAGTTGAACGTTTGAATTCAAGTTCCTTAAAATCGAAGTCAGGATTTGGTACATCAATAGTGAACTCCGTTACTTCCCCGTTCTGATCAATAATAAAATTAACCTTACCTTTTGGAAGTGACGGGAATGCAGTAAACTCGCATGAGAAAGTATTGTATTGCCAGTGTTTAAGGCCGGTTTTGAATTCAGGCGCCGGTTCGAACTGCAGAGATAATTCGTTGTTCAGCATCGAAATTGTTGCGCATCCGTAGAGTTCACCGCAGTATTTTCCGCAGTATTTTTCAAGAGGTAAAGATGGTTTGCTGTCTTTTGCCCTTTCTTTTTCCTGTTTAGCCAATTCTGCTTTATCATATTCCTGATTCCTTTTTATTAGTGAAAGCAGAGTGCGGGGATAATCCAACCCTTTGGTGTTAAAGAATTCGTCCAGCAGTTTGTATGTGAGTGCATAGGGTAAATAGTTTGAACTGTTTGTAAGAATTACAAAGCCCAGGTTTTCTTCGGGCACTACGCATAAGTGAAGTACCATTCCATCGAGGCCGCCGCTGTGATTTATGACCTTTCGTCCGTGAAATATGAAGAGGTCCCACCCGAAACCGTAATTGTGGAAATGCATCGAGGGAAACATTTGTTTGTCGAACCTGTCAAGGGGTAGAATATTATGCGACGACCAGACATCGTTAAGGGCTTGTTCAGAAAGTATCTCTTTGCCGTTGAACTTACCTTCATCAAGGAACAATTTAAGCCAGTTCACCATATCTTCGGAAGTGCTGTTAATGCCTCCGGCAGGTGCAATGTTGTCCCACGACACAAATCTTATCGGGACCATTTTTCCGTCCTTTTCAACATGAGGTATTGCTATGTTCCCGTATGCATCTTTATTACTGTTAGGTGAAGCGTTCTTCATGTAACGGATGCTGGTGTTCGTGTTTTTCATCCCCAGTGGAACAAAAAGATTTTCTTTTATATAATCATCGTATGACTTGCCGGTAACTACAGGAATTATCTGGCCTGCGGTGAGGAACATGAGGTTTGAGTATCCGTAGCCATCCCTGAATCCGTATGTGGGTTTAAGATATTGTATGCGGCGTATAATATCTTCGCGGGAATATTTCGTGGAATGCCACAAAAGGTCACCGCTGAAAGTTGTAAGGCCGCTGCGGTGGCATAAAAGATCCCGTATTGTCATTTCATCTGTTACCCAGGGGTCGTACATTTTAAAATAGGGAATGTATTTGGTCACCTTGTCGTCCCAGGAGATCAACCCCTTATCGTTAAGTTGCGCAAGTGCAGCAGATGTAAAAGCTTTTGTAAGAGATGCTATACCGAACATTGTCTGCGGAGTCACAGCTTCATTTTTTCCTGCTTCGCGAACTCCGAACCCTTCCATCATTACGACCTGATCATCTTTGATTATTGTGACCGCCATGCCGGGTATGTTCCATTCAACACGGCACGAATCGATGTACTTGCTTAATTTCTTTATGTCGACCTGACTATATACGCAGGAAAAAACGATAAGAAAAAGCGAAATGAATGTAATTGCGTATCTGTACATAAATTATCTTATAAGAATTGTAAAGGTATAAAAAAAGCAAAAAGGCGCATATTTCTACGCGCCTTTTTTGCTTTTAAATAAACTCAACGGAGATTACTGAGGAGCTACTGTTGTTGTGTCAACTACAGTTTCAACTGAATCAAGAGCCGTGTTCATCTGATCAAAAGCCTGATTTAAAGCGTTAACCAGTGAATCTTCCATTTTTTTCTGTTCTTCGGCACTTGGGCCACCGCATGAAGCAAGAACAAACATTGAACCTACGAAAAGAGCAAAAAATACGTTTTACATTTTTTAAAATTTTAATTAAACAAATTTGCTTAATTTAAAT
>CAZEWB010000413.1:0-4155 GCA_964515655.1 uncultured Bacteroidales bacterium | reverse complement strand
ACGCAACTGATTGTATGCATAAATAAAAATCCCATTACTATTAATGGGTAAATCAAAATTCTGTTTTTCTTTTACCCATTAATAGTAATGGGATTGTTATTGATGCATACAATCAGTTGCGTAAACAACAACAAAGAAATCAATAATAATGACATTGTTTCTGACTCGACCATATTACTTACAAATAATAAACCTATTAGTGTTATAAAAAACAATGACAGTATTGTTGATATAGACGGAAATGTATACCACAGTATAACTATTGGTACCCAGACCTGGATGGTAGAGAACCTAAAAGTAACAAAATACTCTAATGGTGAAAAAATATCAAATATTACAGATTATTCTCAATGGAGTGAACTCACATTAGGTGCATATTGTGATTATTTAAATGTTGCTACAAATTCAGACTTATATGGGCATATTTATAATTGGAATGCAGTAAATGACAACCGAAAAATAGCACCTAAAGGTTGGCATGTAGCAACAGAAGTTGACTGGACAACTCTTTTTAATTATCTGGGTGGCAATAATGTTGCTGGTGGCAAAATGAAAGAAGAAGGTAAAGATCGTTGGGAATACCCCAATTCTAATGCAACAAATGAAAGTGGTTTTACTGCTTTACCAAGTGGCGTACGTAGTAGTAATGGTGAATTTGGAAGTATAGAAAGAAGCTGTACGTGGTGGGCTGATACAAAGTATAACGAGAGTAATGCTATATGTTATTCATTAGATTACAGCGATGCAAAAGTAGAACGTAACGACAACGAAAAAACATTCGGCTTCTCGGTTCGTTGTATAAAGGATTAATTTCTCATTAACAAATCGTCAAAAGCAAAAGCAAATAAACCAACGAAACGCTAACATCACTTAAGCCGCATGGTTGCTTGAATTTATAACGCTAAGCTTCGCCATGCGCGTAGGTCTAAGGTGGCAAAAACGACGGCCCGCACGGAAAACGTCACCCACCCATTCCTTCATATCGTCAACAGTATGTCATTGTTAGTAAAAAGGATTAGCCGTTAGTTTTTTCTTTTCAGGTGAAATTACTAACATTGTAGTTGAACTTTTATTTGTTTAATATGAAAGAGTCTGAACCTGTTAAAACACCTATTGATTCCACTACAGTTAAGAAATTAATTGAAGCATCCGGCAGCGCCAGTATCGGCCGCTCTTCGATACGTGAACTTGTAAAGCTTGTGAACGATATTGAAAAAGCCACGGGCGAAAAGTTTATCCGCATGGAGATGGGAGTTCCGGGAATGCTTACTCCTAAGATCGCGATGGATGCCGAAATTGAGGCTATAAAAAAAGGCGTTAACTCTAAGTATCCCATGCTCGAGGGGTTGTCTGAATTTAAACTTGAAATTTCGAGATTCGTAAAAATGTTTCTCAACATAGATGTTGATCCCTACGGATGTCTGCCGACAGTTGGAAGCACCCAGGGCAGCATGGCGGGCTTCATTACTATTGATAATATGTGGGAAGATCGCGATACTGTCCTCTTTATTGACCCCGGTTTCCCCATTCATAAGCAGCAACTGGATATCTTTGGTAAAAAGTCCGAAACATTTGATGTGTACGAATTCCGCGGCGCAAAATTAAAAAACAAGCTTGAATCAATTCTTTCCAAAGGGCATATTCATACCATACTTTATTCAAATCCCAACAACCCTTCGTGGATCTGTCTTAACGAAAAGGAACTGAAAATAATCGGCGAACTTGCAACAAAATACGAAGTGATCATTCTCGAAGACCTTGCATATTTCGGAATGGATTTCAGAAAAGATTATTCAAAACCCGGTGTTCCTCCTTACCAGCCGACCGTTGCCAAATACACCGAAAATGTGATACATCTTATTTCCGGTTCCAAGATGTTCAGCTACCCCGGTCCCCGTATTGGTATGATGGCCATGTCGGACAAACTTCAGCGTTTGAAGAAACCGGCATTAAAAAGATTTTATAAGACCGATGTCTTCGGTTATTCAATGATATACGGAACATTATATGCCCTTACTGCCGGCGCCTCCAATTCGGGGCAGTACGGATTGACCGCCATACTGAAAGCCATAAACGATGGTACTTACAATTTCAGGGATGATGTGATAGAATATGGCAAAAAAGCGCAGATCATGAAAAAAATGTTCACCGACAACGGGTTCAGGATCGTTTATGATCAGGACGACGGTGAGCCAATTGCCGATGGCTTTTATTTCACTATTTCGTATCCCGGGATCGATGGGGTTGACCTGGTGGAGCGGTTACTGTATTATGGCATCAGCGCAATATCTCTTGCCACTGCACGGAGCAAGAGAACCGAAGGTTTAAGAGTCTGCGTTTCGCTTGTAAACAGATCGCAGTTCCCTGAACTTGAAAAACGACTGAATAAGTTCTGCCACGATAACCCTGTACGATAGCAATTTAATCGAAACTGCACATCTATTATTCTAAATGTCACATATTTAACTGCAGGCTATAGTAATTAGGTTTTTATAAAAACAATATATAATTTTGTCTTCCCTCTTCATTTTTTAAATGATATTGAGGATAACTGAGATTAACTAAAAAAATAAAACCAATGATAGCAGAACCTTACAAATTGAAAACGGTAAGAAACATTGAATACACTTCGATGCAGGAACGGATTGATGCTCTGATGTCGGCTGCGTACAACACTTTTCACATTCCATCTTACATGGTGACTTTTGACATGACCAGTCAGGGTACTTCGGCAGTAAGCCAGGAGCAGTTCGCCGGCTTGTTTACCGGGGACGAAACTTATGCAGGCAGCAGGAATTTCGAACATCTTTGTGGAGTGGTAAAGAATCTGTTCGGGCACGATAATGTCTGCCCCACGCACAATATTAAAGGTTCGCTTAAGCTGATCACCACCACAATGGTCTCCGAAGGGAATAAAATTTACGGTAACTGTTTGCGCCCGGCCGACCTGGTTCACGACAGAAAATCTGAAGTACACGTCCTTTTATCTGACGATAAAGTATTTTCAGGCAACATCAATACCGCTGCTCTCGAAAAAGATATAAAGGGAAAAACCAACATTCCTTATATTTATATTGAATTGTACGCCGACGGTTACAAACCCGTTTCGCTTGCCAATCTGAAGGAGACTGTAAAAATTGCTACTGCTGCAAATACTGTTTTAGTAGTCAATGGCTCTTATATCGTTCCCAACGCTGATTATATCCGAAAAAATGAAGCCGGATATGCAAAGAAAACACTTAAAGAGATCCTTTCTGAAATAGGTGCTCTGTCCCATGTTTTTATAATTGACGGAGGACAGGATCCCCGTTCCAATACCGGCGGGTTTATTTCGACAAACGTATACGACCTGTACGACATGTATATGAATGAAGTTGTCGTTTATGAAGGTCTGCATACATACGGAGGCATGGCCGGAAGAACGATAGAGGTTTTTGCACGCGGGCTGGCTGAAATGGCATATGAACAACAGGCAGCATGGATACTCTTCCAGATCGAGAAATTTGCAAAGCAATTGCCTGGCATTCCATTCTTTCATGGCGCTGATGGGATATATATCAGGGCAAATGAAATTTTTCCCGGATATAAAAATCCCGCCCACACACTTGCGGCAGCCATCTATCTGAAATCCGGCGTACGCTGCTTCCTTGATGGCAGATTCGATTCCAATATCCTTCCTTTGCAGATCCCGCGCATGGCACTTACCAATGATCAGCTTGCAGAAATAGCACAGGTCGTCAACCAGGTTTATGCAATGAGAAACAAGATCACCGATCTGGTACTTGATAACGAACCTGTATGGAACGATGAAGCTATGTTCACAGGAAACGTCCTGTGATGGACGAATTTCTTTTCACAAGCGAACCCTTTACTGTTCAGCAGATAGAATATATAGGTGAAACTACCGAAGCGGAAAGACGTGAACATGCAGTTGAATCCGGCTTTAATACTTTCCTGCTGATGTCTAAACACGTGTCCATTGACTTTCTTACTGATTCCGGCACGACTGCTCAGACAACCGAACAGTGGGCAACATATCTGGGAAGTGTGGAAACGCAGGCTACCAGCGAAAACTATTACGATTTTGTTGAAACACTGCAGGAAGTGACCGGTTACAGGTATATTATCCCACACAAACCAAACACACCCAACACA
>CAZEWB010000412.1:0-4160 GCA_964515655.1 uncultured Bacteroidales bacterium | reverse complement strand
GGTAATGTCTCTTTTCTGGATCGTGATAATATCCCGCTGACGTGTGGCATTATCTCGCTGTGATGTGATTTCGTCTCTCTGAGCAGATATCTCTTCGTTCTTCTGAAGTATATCAACATTCTGCCGGGCAAGTAAACGGTTGGCTTTCTTTTTCTGAAAAAACAGTCTGAGGATGAGAACTGAAAAAACAACAATAAGAAATAATCCGGTCACAACGAAATAAATAATAATAAGTTGTTTTCTGTTCTCGGCTTCCTTGCGGGCAAGACTTTCGCTCTGTAACTCTTTGTCCTTTTCTAATTTCTCTATCTGAAGTTGTTTCTTTTCACTTTCAAACCTGGCCTCGGCATCTGCCAGCGCCTTGGTCTTTTCTTCATTGAAAATGCTGTCTTTTGTGGTTATAAAAATATTTGCATACTCAAGGGCTTCCTTATAATTTCCGGTACCAGTGTATGCTTTGGACAGGTACATGGCAATACTGTTTGTTAAAACAACAGCATTTATTGCAAGAGAATTATTAATGGCTTGTGTTCCCAGGCTGATGGCTTTTCTGTAGTATGCCTGTTTGATGGCAGGTTTTTTTTCAGTTTCAGCAAAGTTTATCTGAAGGGCACAGAGATTGCCGTATACAATTGCCAACCCGTATGAGTCATTTAACGCCAGATTCATTTGCAGGGCCCGTTCGTAATATTCAGTGGCTTTCACAAAATCTTTCTTTTCCCTGTATATATTACCTATATTCAGGCAGCAGTTTGCAATTCCGCGCTTGTCATCTATCTCGGTATTTAGTTCAAGCGCCTTGAAATAATATTTAATAGATTCATTGAACTCAGGCGGAACGGTATCGTTCTTTGAATTATTTAAAGCAAGATATTTCCACACAATTCCAAGGTTGTTGTACGACATTGCCATACCTCTCTTATCTCCCTGCCGTTCTTTGATCTTTAACGCAAGCATGAAATAATCCCTTGCACGTTCATAATTGCCCTGTTCTTTGTGGATCATCCCAATGTTGTTGTACGCTTTTGAGATTACAATACTGTCTTTGCGTCCCTCAGCAATTTTCAACCCGCTCAGATAGTTGTTTATGCTTTTACTGAAATCTCCGAGATCGCTGTAGGTAAGGCCCATGTTTATATAACAGTACGACATCCTTTTTTTACCATCATCCGATACAACGGGGTCTTTTGAATTACTGAGACTTTTTGAAACACTTAGCGCATTATCGTAATAGGTTAATGCTTTTTGATACTGGCCGTTGTTAGCAAAAACAAGTCCGGTGAATTGCAGTGATGTTGCCTTATATTTATTATAGAAATTCAGCATGTCTGCATTTTTCTCCTTACTTAGATGTGTTTCGCAGAGTTTAAGCGCTTTTTCATAGAATATTATGGCGGAATCGGGCTTCAAATATTCGTACTGATCTCCGATCTCAAGAAATGTTTTTACTTTTTGTGTATCCCGGACATTGCTGGTTACAATATTATTCAGCGAATCAATAACAGTGTAGTTCTGAGCATGGGAGTATGTGCAAAAAAATGCTGTAACGAAAAATATTGCTATGGTAATTATTCCTTTTATCATTACTATATTTTTATTCCCATTACAAGCACGTCGTCAATTTGTTCGTTGCTGCCTTTCCATTCTGTGAAATGCTTTTCGATCTTGATCTTCTGCACATCCACCGGTTCTCCTGAAACAGAGACCAGGAATTCCTTAAACGGTTTGTATTTGAGTTTCTGCCCCGACTCACCGCCTGTCTGGTCAGCATATCCGTCACTGAAAAGGTAGATCATGTCTCCCTTCTCAACTGAGATTTCAGTAACTGTGTACGGATTCATGCGATAGTGGATGCCTATGGGCATTTTGTCGCCCTTTACCTCCGTCAGTTGGCAGTTGGCAGTTGACAGTTGGCAGTCCTCTCCCGCATTGCCTACTGCCAATTGCCTACTGCGGACTATGTAAAGTGGATTGTTAGCTCCCGCAAACTCCAGCGTTTTTGCAGTCCTGTCGATAGTAATGGCCACCGAGTCCATGCCGTCCTGTTGTTTTACATTTTCGCCGTGCTGTTTCATGGCAAGAATTATGTTCTCGCGGAGACGGTTCAGTATCAGTGCAGGGTCAGTTATATTTTCCTTGTTCACAATTTCATTCAGGAATGCTATGCCAAGCATGCTCATGAAAGCACCGGGAACGCCATGGCCGGTACAGTCTGATGCCAGAATAATAATTTTGCTTCCGGATTTGTTCACCCAGTAAAAGTCTCCTGATACGATGTCGCGTGGACGGTAGAAAATAAAATAGTCTTTCAGGATTATTCTCAGATCTTCGTCGGTAGGGAAAAGTGCAGATTGTATCTGGAACGCGTAGCGGATACTGTCCTTTATATCCTTTTGCTGACGTGAAATTATGTCGCGCTGATTTGTTGCAAGGTCACGCTGGGCAGCAATTTCGTCGCGCTGTGCAGAGATCTCTTCGTTTTGCTGCATTATCTTTTCGTTTTTATCCGACAGCAAGATATTGGCTTTTCTCTTGTGTCTGTAACTTCTGAAAACGACAAAAGAAAGTATGATAAAAAGAAGTCCAATGGCCGATATCCCGTATTTCTGAAGTTTTTCTTTTGCTATCAGCGCTTCCTTTTTTTCGATGTCCGTCTTCTGAAGTTTTATTTGCTGTTCCTTCTTTTCGGTCTCATATACCGTTTGCAGTTCTTCAATTATCTTTTGTTTATTATCATTAAACAATGAGTCCTTTACTTCGGAATATTTTACATGAAATTCCAGCGCTTTATCGGGCCTGTTCTGCTTTTCGTATATTCTGTAAAGTAAGAAATAAACTGATGATCTGTATTCATCTGAATTAATCATTTCAGCATACTTCAGTGCGAGATCGCAGTTCTCAATTGCTCTGCCCAATTCATCAGTCATATAATAACATTCGGCTAATTCAGCATAAGTATGAGCAATACCGGCCGCTACGGAAACTTCGATGAAAAGTTTGTTTGAGTTAGAGTAATAGTAAATTGCGCTATCCATCTGCTCGTCAGTTTTGAATATGTCGCCGATATTTGTCAGTACCGAAGCCACTCCATATAAATCGCCGGAATTTATATACAGGGCTTTTGCTTCGCGGAATTTTTCAATTGCCTTATCATTTTTTCCGGTCTCCATAAACACATTACCGGTTGACATAAGCACATCTGCTATTAATCTTTCATCTTTACTTTTAAGACTGCTGTTATATGCTTTATCAAAGAACTCAAGAGATTTGTCGTATTTTTTTTGATTTCTCATCAGCAATCCCAGAGAATGCTCACAGGATCCGATCCCTTCGTAGTCCATTAGTTTTTCGAATATTTTAAGAGCATCATACCAGTTCTTAAGTGCAAGATCATCTTTCCCCATTGTGCTATACAGGACACCCATATTGTACAGGTTATCGCCGTATCCCAGTTCATTTCCGATCTCCTTATTTATAACCAATGATTTATTATAATAGAACAGTGCGGAATCGCAAATACCTGAATAATCATACATACTTCCCAGGTTATTGTAGACCCCGGCCTCGCCCTTTTTATTATTTTCTTTCCGGAAAATACCAAGTGCACAGTTAAAATACCCTACAGCTTTTTTATATTCAGATGCATCTTCGCTCAGCAATCCCAGGTTCGTATATGCATCGGCTTCGAGTATTTTGTAAGAGTGTTTTTGCGCCGATCTTAAAACAAATTGCGAATATTTTTCGGCAGTAACCGGGTCTTCGAACTCAAGTATTTCTGCCGAATCGAGAACTAATGTGAGGCTTTTTTCGCTTTGATCTTTCCCGTTAAGTATATTCTGAAAACTAACCGTCTGGGATATTAAACTGCTGATGAAACAGGAACATATTGCAAATATTGTTGTGATCTTCATACTATAATACTTATTGTAAAGATATTCTATTTTTTCTTTTTCAGACCCTGATCCCTAAAATCAGCACGTCGTCTATCTGCTCAGTTTCGCCCTTCCAGTCGTCGAAGGCTTTTATAAGATTCTCTTTCTGCGCTGTCATTGGCTGTTGGCTATTGGCCATCAGCAATTCTTTAAGCGCTTTGTATTTGAACTTTCGGCCTTCGGGTCCGCCAAACTGGTCGGCACCAACCAACCAAACACACCCAACAC
>CAZEWB010000411.1:0-4162 GCA_964515655.1 uncultured Bacteroidales bacterium | reverse complement strand
GAATCAAACGGCTTCAATCTGATTTAATTGCTGAGGAAATCCTTAAGGATGTTGATTTATCTTTGATAAAGCCTGTAATCAGCAAGTACAAAACGAAAAAAGGAAATATTATCCCCCTTCTGCAGGGAACGCAGAATCTTTTCGGGTATATACCGCGTGATGCTTTTATCATGATCTCTGAGGAAGCCGGTATTCCCCTTAACGAACTTTATGGCGTTGCTACTTTTTACGCTCAGTTCCGCCTTAAACCGGTAGGAAAACATATTATTAAGGTATGCCATGGTACAGCCTGCCATGTACAGAATGCTACAGCGATCTCAATAGCCATTGAGGAATCTCTGAATGTTAAAGACGGCGAAACTACTTCCGACAGGCTGTTCACTCTCGAATCTGTGGCTTGTCTGGGCTGCTGCTCACTTGCCCCGGTAATGATGATAGGCGAAAATGCTTTTGGTAAACTTACCGGAAAATCAGCTGTGCAGATCATCAGGGAAATAAAATCAAAAGAAAATAACTAAAAATCAATATATGGAACAAACGCAGGTGCTTGTGGGACTAGCCAGTTGCGGAATAGCATCAGGAGCCCAGAAGGTTTACAATAAAATTACCGGTTTGAAAGAGGCTGAAAATCTTGCTTTCAATATTAAACGTACCGGTTGTATAGGAATGTGCTACCGTGAGCCTCTGGTTGAAGTGATTGATTCCACCGGATCATACCTCTACGGTGATGTTGACGAAAACAAAGCGGTTGAAATTGTCGAGAAACATTTGAAAAACGGACAGCCGATAAAAGAGTATATAGTTTTATCAGACCAGTTCAAAACAACGGAAAACGAGTATATTGATGGCCAGATAAAAATTGTGCTGCGTAATTGCGGTGTTATAGATCCCGAAAACATAGAAGAATATAAAAGCCGTAAGGGCTATGAAGCTATCTCAAAACTCATCAAAGAAAATGTCACGCAGGAAGCAGTTATACAAACAATGATAGATTCCGGATTACGTGGCAGGGGAGGCGCAGGTTTCTCAACAGGATTGAAATGGAAATTTGCCAATAACAGTAAATCTGAAACAAAATATATCATTTGCAATGCTGACGAGGGTGACCCCGGTGCATTTATGGACCGTTCCGTTCTTGAAGGTGACCCTCATGCTGTTCTTGAAGGTATGACCATAGCAGCATACGCAATTGGCGCAACTGAAGGTGTTATATATTGCCGTGCTGAATATCCGCTTGCTATAAGACGACTGAATATTGCTTTGGACCAGGCAAGAGCAAAAGGATATCTCGGAAAGAATATACATGGGAAAAAGGGATTCAATTTCGATATGTATATCAAAGAAGGAGCCGGCGCTTTTGTTTGCGGTGAAGAAACTGCTCTTATGGCCTCTGTCGAAGGTAAAAGAGGTATGCCCCGTAAGCGTCCGCCGTTCCCTGCAGTATCGGGATTATGGAAAAAACCAACTAATATTAACAACGTCGAAACTTTTGCGAATGTACCTTATATAATACTTAATGGCGCAGATTCCTTCAATTGTTACGGAACAGAAAAATCAAAGGGAACCAAGGTGTTTGCACTAACAGGAAAGATCGCCAGGGGCGGACTGGTTGAAGTTCCTATGGGAATGTCGATCCGCGATGTGATCTTTAAACTCGGCGGAGGTATTCAGAATAATAAAAAATACAAGGCAGTTCAGATGGGAGGACCTTCAGGTGGTTGTATCCCCGAATCTCTGGCTGACACTTTAATTGATTATGACTCACTTCAGGCTACAGGTGCAATAATGGGATCAGGTGGTATGGTGGTGATGGACGAAACAACCTGTATGGTTGACCTGGCCAGATTTTTCCTTGATTTCACACAGAAAGAATCATGCGGTAAATGCACATTCTGCCGTATTGGAACAAAACGTATGCTCGAAATTCTTTCAAGGATCTGCGACGGAGAAGGTAAGACAGGCGATATTGAGATGCTCGAAGAACTGGCATTTCATATTAAGAACACATCAATGTGCGCACTCGGGCAGACAGCGCCTAACCCTGTAAGTACTACAATCAAGTATTTCAGGAATGAATACGAAGCGCATATCAACCATAAAAAATGTCCCGCTGCAAAATGTACAAAACTTCTGACATATACTGTCATACCTGAAAAATGTACCGGATGCGTGGTCTGTGCCAAGAATTGCTCGGTTAATGCAATAACCGGAGAACGAAAGCAACCGCATTTTATCGATCAGGATAAATGTATCAAGTGTGGCGTCTGCTACAACAAATGTAAGTTCGAAGCCATTTCTTTAACTTAAACTGAGGCAAGCTATGGATAATGTTAATGTAATACTGAACGGAAAACCGGTTACCGGAAATGCCGGGGAAAGCATTCTGCAACTGGCTGTACGGAACGGAATTGAAATACCAACACTTTGTAATGACCCCCGACTTGAGCCTTATTCATCCTGCTACGTTTGCGTGGTAGAGATAGAAGGAATGAGGTCGCTGCAACCTTCCTGCTCAACTAAAATAGCAGAGGGAATGAAGATAAATACCGATAATGAAGTAGTGCGCAATGCCCGCAAGGCAGCAATGGACCTTATGGTAAGCAATCACTATGCAGATTGTGCCGCTCCCTGTAAACTTACCTGTCCTGCAGGGGTCGATGTCCAGGGATATATTTCTTTGATCGAAAAAGGACTTTACAGCGAAGCTATTGGTCTTATAAAAAAAGTAAATCCGCTACCTGCTATTTGTGGCCGTATTTGTGTGCGCCCTTGTGAAGTCGCATGCCGCCGCAATTTTCTCGATGAGGTTTATGGCGTCGGGATCGACTATCTTAAACGTTTTGCAGCCGATCAGGATCTGCTCGCCGCTGCACATTACAAACCCGAAGTGAAAGCTTCATCCGGAAAAAAAGTAGCCATTATAGGCGCAGGCCCTGGCGGACTTTCGGCCGCATGGTTCCTGCAACAGGAAGGTCACCAGTGCGATATCTTCGAAGCCGCTCCCGCTCCCGGCGGATGGCTCCGTTATGGTATCCCTGAGTACCGTCTGCCAAATGAGATAATAGATAAGGAAGTTTCGATGATCACCGATCTTGGTGTTAATATTTTTTATAACAGGAAACTCGGCGAAAACCTGAATTATAGTGAACTTAAGGAAAAATACCAGGCTGTGATCCTTACTATAGGTTCTCAGACCGGTACTTCTATCGGTTGCGAAGGTGATGATGCCGGAAATATTTTCAGCGGTATCGACTTCCTGAAAAACATGGAGATGACAGGTAAACGTTTCAATTTCCGCGGAAAGACAGTTGCAGTGATCGGAGGAGGTAACACAGCTATGGACTGCTGCCGCAGCAGCCTGCGCTGTCGTGCCGAAAAAGTGTATGTGATATATCGCCGTACCGAAAAGGAAATGCCGGCCAACCCGATGGAAATTCATGAATCAAAACTCGAAGGAGTGGAATATATGTTCCTTACCGCTCCTAAAAAAGTTAACAAAGATGCAAAAGGAAATATTGGATCGCTTACATGTCTGAAAATGGCACTTGGCGAACCTGATGCTTCCGGTCGCCGCCGTCCGGTTCCTATTGAAGGCTCTGACTTTGACATTAAACTCGACTATGTTCTTGCTGCAATTGGTCAGAAGACAAACATCAACTTCATTGAGGATGTTAAACAAAACGCAACCGGAGGTGAACTGAAAGCCAACAAATATGGCGATATCGAATGTGATAAGAATACTTTGCAGACAGGCCTTCCCGGAATGTTCGCAGCAGGTGACGGTGTCACAGGTCCTGCAACCGCTATCGAAGCCATTGCACAGGCACGCCGTGCAGCCCTCAGCTGCCATCAGTACCTTACCGGACAACCTTTGGTCCCGGAGAAACCTGAGTTTATCAGCAAAAGAGACAATTTCAAAAAACAGATTACAGAAGATTACAAGGGTAAATACGAAAATCAACGCCTGTGAACGGAATCAGCCCCGGGTCTTTTTCTGCCGCCGCTTTAACATCAGCGAAAACAACATAGGGTGGAATGGGCATGCAACAGGTAGCCGTCACCCCGTTTTTATCCATCGATTTACGGGCATTCTCCCGTGTTGCCGTAAAATTGCGTTCCTGTTCGGCCCTGATAACCCAACACACCAAACACACCCAACACA
>CAZEWB010000410.1:0-4162 GCA_964515655.1 uncultured Bacteroidales bacterium | reverse complement strand
TGTGTTGGGTGTGTTGGGTATAATACTATTTGCGCTGCTGATAGTTCTTCAACACCAGTACCACCACCATTGAGTTTTACGAACCACATGTCCTTGTTGCCATGATTTCCGGTAATGTCTCCGTTAACTGAATATGTAAACCCGGCTGCGACGCAATTGCCGTCTGATGTTGCTGTAATATACAGACCTTCGTCCTGGTCAGTACCGCCAAGGCATTTCTGCCATATAAGTATTCCGTCGGGACTTACTTTTGTAACCCAGATATCCGGTCCAAGCATGCTTGTATGCAATCCCGAAATATCACCTCCGTTTGCAGTTGCGAGTCCGCAAAGTACAAAGTTACCATCGGTTGTTTTTGCCATCCTGTTAGCCTGATCAGCAAATGGTCCTCCGTAGCATTTCGAGAATATTTTAGTTCCGTCGGAACCAAGTTTAACGACCCAGAAATCATCATCACCATGATAGCCGGAGCCGACAAGGTCGTCGCTTGTTGAGTTTGAATAACCGAGAGTCATTATTGTTCCGTCGCTGTTTATGTAAACACTATTGAATTCTTCGGTATCCGCTCCGCCAAGACATTTCTGCCAAAGGATAGTCTCGGTGGAGTTTATTCTAAAAACCCACGAGTCGGTACCGCCATGATTTCCCGAAACATCACCGTCGGCAGAGCTTGTATATCCTGCAATCACATAATCTCCGTTTGCAGCGACAGATATTGATAAGCCCTCCTCGTACCCGGTTCCCCCATAGCATTTCTGCCATTCGATAATTCCCGAAGAATTTATTTTCACAACCCACGCGTCCATGTTAGAAGTTCCGTGGTGCCCGGTAACATCTCCGTCGTTTGAATATGTTGACCCGACAAGGATATATCCGCCATCAGATGTTTGCAGGACAGCTTCGCCCAGATCATCATCTGTTCCTCCAAAACATTTCTGCCATGTTACATTCCCGGCATTATCTGTCTTTATAACCCACACATCCCTGTATCCGTGGTTTCCGGTTACATCCCCGTCATTCGACGAAGCAGTGCCTATCATTATAAAACCACCGTCGGAAGTAGTAATCACATCAATTGCCTCTTCATCACCCGTTCCGCCAAATAGTTTTGTCCACAGCACTGTACCGTCCGAAGACATCTTCAGCAAAACCGCATCATCACTCCCGTGGCTCCCCAAAAATCACCGTTATTTGATTCAGTATAGCCGCAGGCAATAAAGTTGCCATCGGACAACTGCTTTATGCTCCAGCCATATTCACCGGCAGTAACGCCAACGCATTTCTGCCATGCAATAGTAGGCTGCTGCGAAAAAGCAGCAGAGAAGCTTATTAATAATGTATATAATAAAATTGTCTTCATGTTTTTTTTTAACAAATATACAAATTATTGAGGTTTGACACGTATTGAAAGAATCCCTATCCCAGGGTAAACGCATCTAATTTTAAAAAAATAAAAAAGTGCGTCATTGCGAGGGTTCACTACAAATAAATTGCTGTAAGAGAATCCGAAGCAATCGGATGCGAATGGGGTTGTGCGGATGGTGCGGGAAGGAAAACACCTTTTAACGATCCCTTAAATCCACGCACAATCCCATCACACAAAGATTGCTTCGCATTGCTTCAATGTCATGCTCAACTCAGCATATATGCTGCAATTCTCGCAATGACGGGAGGGTGTTTTTTATTGGTTATGTGAATTGATATTTAATATGCGTTTACCCTGCCTATCTCCCAAATATTTATTTTCATAATCAATAATTTTGTATTTTTGAAAAAGTAAATCCTTTTTAAACCTTATTATGGGAACATTCAACAAATTAATTGCAACAGTTGTGACCTGCCTGGTCATTGTTTCATTTTCGTATTCACAGACATTTATTGATATCAGCGCCGGTCTGACGGGAGTGTCCGAGAGTTCTGCCGCATGGGGCGATTATGACAATGACGGAGACCTTGATCTTATATTATGCGGCGCTAATGGTTCGTATGTCACAGATAATATAACAAAGATATACCGCAACGATGGCGCCGGTGTTTTTACTGATATAAATACCGGATTACCTGGCATACATCAGGGGTCAGTTTGCTGGGGTGATTATGATAATGATAACGATCTTGATGTTCTGTTAACCGGAAGAAGCGGGTTTGCACCAACTTCAAAAATATTCCGTAACGAAGGGAGCGATGTCTTTACAGATATCAATGCCGGGCTGACTGGCTTATGGCAGAGCTCGGCCTCATGGGGCGATTATGATAACGATGGCGATCTGGATGCATTGATACACGGGGCTTCTGCCGATTATCCCAACCTGAATCTTGTTTCAAAAGTTTTTCGCAACAATGGAAACGGTTCTTTTACAGACATGAACGTGGGGCTTATGGGTATTGCCGGTTCGGTTGCGTGGGGTGATTGTGACAATGACGGCGACCTTGATGCGTTGCTTGCGGGTTCTCTTGCATCGGGCTCCACTTCTAAAATATTCCGCAGCGACGGGAATGGCGTGTTTACAGATATCAACGCAGGGTTAACGGAAGTATGGCAAAGTTATGTGACATGGAACGATTACGACAGCGATGGTGACCTGGATGCCATGATATCCGGTCTTTCAAATTCGGGCACTGTTTCGAAGATATACCGTAATTCAGGAAATAACGTATTTAATTTTGTTGATGCAGGTCTTACCGGCAATTACACCGGATCGCAGGCATGGGGCGATTGTGATAATGACGGTGATCAGGATCTGATAATGGTAGGAGATGATGGCGGTAACCCGTATGCAAAGATATTCCGTAATAACGGAGATAATACTTTTACTGATATTGTTGCAGGTCTCACCGGTGTAAGATACAGTTCAACTGCCCTGGGCGATTACGATAATGATAACGACCTTGATATTCTGTTAACAGGATATACCATCGACTCGTTGTATGTTTCAAAGATCTACCGTAACAATGCGACAACGCCCAACACTATCCCAACTATGCCCGACGGATTAAACGCCCAGCAGAACAACGGAAGCATTACACTTACCTGGAACAAAGCAACCGACAACGAAACATCACAAAATGGCCTTACATATAATGTCTATTTCGGAACCCAGCCCGGCTATTTTGACAGATGCCCGCCAATGGCTGACCTCAGTACAGGTCTGCGCAGAATACCCGCAATGGGCAACGGACAAACATCTATAAATTATGTAATAAAGAATCTGTCTCCGGGAACATACTACTGGAGCGTTCAGACAATTGATAATGCTTTTGCAGGTTCACCTTTTGCCACCGGCCAGTGTTTTTTCCCGACCACAGTTCCCGAATTATGCATTGTTACTGTTGATACTACTACCTGGAAAAATAAAATAATATGGAACAAATTACCTTCGGCTGATACCGATTCTTTCTGTATATACAAAGAAACCAGCTTGAATGAATATTCAAGAATAGGTTCTGTTGCATACGATAACCCGAATTATTTTATTGATGTAAACTCTGTTCCCGAATCCCACAGCGACAAGTATAAAGTAACATCTGTTGATTCCTGCGGAAACGAGACGGGGCTTAGTCAGTATCATAAAACCATGAATCTCGTGATCTCAGTATTTGGCAGCACAATGGGCCTTATATGGACTCCGTACGAAGATGAGAGCGGCTCTTTTGCGCCGGGAAAATATTATATCTACAAAGGGACAAGCCCCTCAGACCTTCAGTTGTTAGACTCTGTTTCGGGAAGCGTTACCAGTTACAACGACATTAACGTTTTCAATACATATTATTATATGGTCGGGGTGAAAAAAGCCGGAGGTTGCGATGTTACCAAAGATTTTATTTCCGAATCCTTTTCAAATAAGAAGCTGAATTTCGGTTCATCTGTTAATGAATACCTGTTATCCGATCTTTCAATATATCCTAATCCCGTTTGCGACAGGCTGAATATTAACATTGACGAAAAAGCAGATATGGAAATAATGAATATCCGGGGACAAATACTTGTGACAAAAACACTGACAGAAAAGCTTAATAACATTGACATCTCCGGACTGACTGCCGGGATCTACACATTACGGATAAAGACCGCCAAAGGTGTTGTTGTAAAAAAATTAATAAAGCAGTAACAGGGAACAGGTTGTTGTGGGCTTAAGTAAAAAAAATTTGTTAAAAAAAAAAA
>CAZEWB010000409.1:0-4163 GCA_964515655.1 uncultured Bacteroidales bacterium | reverse complement strand
TGGGTGTGTTGGGTGTGTTTGGTGGTGTTGTTCCCAATGAAAATGGAGTGTTTGAACTGAGCAAGCTCTCATTCGGAAAATATTATATTGTAATAAATTTCATAGGCTATGAGAAAAAAATCATTTCCGGAATATTTGTCAATCCTAAAAATCCCGATTCTAATATCGGGATTGTCAAACTGAAACTCTCGGCTAAAAACCTGTCAGGAGTTCAGATAACCGGAGAAAAAAATCCTATAGAATTTAAAGTTGACAGAAAGGTCATTAATGTAAGTCAAGACATTCTCGCAAGAGGAGGAACTGCTGTTGATGCTCTAGCAAATACTCCTTCAGTGAATACCGACATACAGGGAAACGTTTTTCTGAGGGGTAGTTCCAGTTTCACAGTCCTGATTGACGGGAAACCTTCTGTACTTGAAGGAAGCGAAGCGCTAAAACAGATACCGGCAAATTCCATTGAACAAATTGAAATAATCACCAATCCTTCCGCAAAATATGACCCTGACGGCCTGGCAGGCATAATAAACGTTATCATGAAGAAGGACAAAACAAGAGGAACCTCCGGTATGGTAAGTACATCATACGGCAGCACAGGGCAATACACAGTAAATACACTGATACAATGCAACATCGGCAAATTCAGCTTTTCAGGGAATGTGGATTTTAATAAGGAAAATAACCCTCAGACAGGAAGTACAGACAGAAGGACATATATAAATGATACGACAAACTTCATGTATTACGAATCCGACAAGGACCAGATACACGGCGGAAATAAAATACGACTGGGTGCGGAATACCGGTTAAATGACAATAACACTTTCTCTTTATCAGGAGAAAAAGGCACTCACGGATTCGACCTCAATAACATTTCCAATTATCATCAGTATACTTCTCCTGCTACAGTTGATGAATATTACAACCGTAAAAGTTTTTCAGACCACAACAATGACATGTATTCTTTTATCGGGACTTACACTCATAATTTCAATAAAAACCACCAGATTGTTTCATCTGTCCAGTATACTATCAGAGACGGCCAAGATACGGAGCTCATGTCTGAAGACACAACAGACCAGGACTGGAACAATACAATAGCTGAAATTTACAAACAGCAATCCCTTGAATCAACCGGAAGAGATATTATAAATATAAAAGTGGATTATACAAAACCGGTAAAAGAAAACGGAAAAATTGAAGCAGGATTGAAATCCATGTTCAATACAGGCAATTCTGAATTCACCCTGGATACATACGATTATCCTTCAGGCAAATGGGTGGCTGAAGACAGCCTGCATAACAATTTAACAGCTGAGTATTACGTTCATGCAATATATGGGATATATTCAGACAAATTCAAAGGGTTTGAATACCAGGTGGGATTAAGGACAGAATATACCGACAGGCTTATACAACAAAACATTTTAAATAAAAAATACACATTGAACTGCTTTGACTTCTTCCCTTCCGTACATGTATCAAAAGCAATGGCAAAAGACCAGCAGATTATGGCAAGCTACAGCAGAAGGATAGAAAGGCCGAAACTATGGCTGTTAGACCCGTTCCCGAATTACATAGACCAATACAACATACGCATCGGCAACCCTGACCTCAAACCTGAATACATAGATTCATATGAACTTAGTTATCACAGAATGTTTAAAAAATCTTTTTTTAACATAGAAGCATACTACAGGCAGACAAATAATGCTATGAAAAATGTGAAATATGTGACAGAAGATAACATCATGTATTATACAATGAAAAATATGACCAAAGATTACGACTTGGGTATAGAGTTAATGGTAAACTCCGAATTAAAAAAATGGTGGCAGGCAACACTTACAACAACTGTGTACAATTGTGCGATTGAAGGAGAAATAACAGATGAAGACATCTCTCAGGAAACAATTTCATGGTATGCCAGGTTGCAAAATATTTTTAAAATAAATAAAACAACAAGGATACAGATAAATACAAATTATACAAGTTCTACAATTACTGCACAAGGCAACCAGGAAGGTGTTTTTATTGCCAATGCCGCAGTAAAGCAGGACTTTCTGAAACATGCACTCTCAGCCACATTTCAGGTCAGGGATATTTTCCATACCATGCGGACATACACCACTTCTTCCGGAGTTGATTTTTATACCTATGAAAAATTCAACTTGAAATCCCCGATTTATGTTCTTACATTAAGCTACAGCATCAACAATTTCAAACGTGATGACAATATCCTGAAAGAGAGCGGAGAATATGAGGAATAATATCCAATGGCAATCCCAAAGATTCGGGATTGCCATCGAAATCAACTATCTCAGCCAAACAAATTAAAATTTACATCTTAGTGTAGTAATAAAGTTTCTACCCGGCGCACTTATTCCTGATTCAAAAGGACGATAGAGCTGGTCAGTAATATTTTCAATCCCTACATTTAATGACAGGTACTTGTTGAGATAAATTCCTGCCTTGAAATTAATCGTATACCATCCCGGGACAAAAGGAAGTCCATCGGCACCTTTAGCATAAGGTGAATCATCCTGACGTTCTGACAAGGGAAGATTTTCGTAATCCATTTTGCTGTTATATACCGTATAAAAATCAAGTCTGAGTTTTTTGCGTTCGTAAGTTATATGAGTGCTGCCGAACATTGGAGGAACATGTGATGTAGGGTAGTAAGCCATACTATCAATGCTTTCTTCTTCTCCATACTGATAACAAATAGTAGATCTCAAACCTATTCCTTTTCCAAAATTAATATCAACGCCTGCCTGAATACCACACACATAAGCTTGTGCTATGTTTTGTACAGCTTGCACCTGGCTCATTTGTCCATCATAGTTAATGCTGTCCTGTCCGTTGTATTGAAAATTCCTGCGGGCAAGTGCATTATCCAGCAAAGTATAGTATCCGGCAAAATCTACTTTTAAAAAATTACCAAAAACTTTAGCAGTTCCTATTTCATAGTTATAAGCATATTCTGGTCTCAGATTGGTATTGGGAACAACCACACATCCTGGTACGGATTCAAACACCTTGCCAATATCATCAATGTTTGGTGCCCTGAATCCTGTTGATATATTGATATACATCTGCCATGTTTCCTGAGGGCTATATACAAAACCCAAACTGCCGTTTAAGGCACCATTACTGTTTTCGGCATGAATAAATGGGAATGGAAATAAAGTGGTGTCAAAATCAACTTTGATTATGTATTGGCTGTAACGTAAGCCTGTATTAATAATCAATTTTGGATTTAGTTTGTACTTTAAACTAGCATATGCTCCGTATGCCTGCCATGTAGAACCATTAGGATAACGGGTAGTTGTTGGTTCTTCAGCTCCTGTAACAATATGCACTTTATTGGCAACTGAACCTATTGAATTGCTTATTACTTCTGCTCCATAGAACAGTGTTATTCTTTCACCGATTTTTTTGTCCAAATCCAGATTAAATGAGAGAGCATCAACTGTTTCTGTCTGATTGCGGAGTTTTGTATTATTAAATTTTCTGTCGTGCCGGCTTTCTTCATAATTCTGCATTGCCGCAACAAAACGCATGCGGTCATAAGCTTTATTTGACTTCGAATTTGTAACACCTAAACGGTTCATCATCCATTTTTGAGGACCATAATACCATTGCGCATTATCAAGCACACCGTTTTCGTTTGCATCCAAACAAAGCCTGTCATAGCGCGGAGCATCTGATGTTTCAGAGTAATGAAAGCCATAGTCTATATCCCACGATTCATTTGGTTTAAAACGAATCTTCTGCATCATGTTCATTTGACTGTAACCAGAATGAACCTGCAATTGAGGATCTTTATTAACAAATTGAGAATCAACCCCGTTAATTGTTTCCTGATAAGTGGGACGTAAAAAATAAGAATTGCCATTTGAGCCTGTATGCAAGTCTTCATAGCCTGAGTACGTAAAACTTGTAACAAAAGCCAATTTTTTCAAGCCTATGTTAATATCAAGATGGCTCGTTTTTTCTGTGTTTGCAGATGAAAAACGTCCGAAGGCATTTCCTGTAAACAAAAATTTATTATTACTGTCAGAAAATTTCGGTTGCAGAGTATGAAAATCCATCACCCCGCCTATTGCGTCACTGCCATACATAACTGCTCCGGGGCCAAAAACAAACCAAACACACCCAACACA
>CAZEWB010000408.1:3886-4169 GCA_964515655.1 uncultured Bacteroidales bacterium | reverse complement strand
TGGTTAAAAATTAAATGGTTACACCTAAGTTAAAAATGCGCACAAAGGTATTGAAGTAGGAACCCAGATCCAGAATCGTTATGTTGACCGTTTTAAAAAGCCACTTATACTTGCAATAAATCAGCTTGAAGCAGAAAAAGCAAACTATGAAGGCTGTATAGAAGGAATGAAGAATCTTTTCGGTAATAAAGTTACTATTGTTCAGTTTCCTGCAACTACAGGCGGAAGTTTCACCGGAATAGTTGATGTAATAGACACAAAACCCCCAAACACACCCAACACA
>CAZEWB010000408.1:0-3876 GCA_964515655.1 uncultured Bacteroidales bacterium | reverse complement strand
TGTAATAAAAATGAAACTCCTGAAATATCCCACAGAAGGAGGAAAATACGAAATGACAGATATTCCTGCTGACCTTGCTGATCAGGCCGAAGAGTTCCGAAACTCACTCATTGAAGCAGCAGCCGAAACTGATGAAAAACTTATGGAAAAGTTCTTCGAAGAAGGCACGCTTAATGAACAGGACCTGCTTAAAGGAATGAAGGCCGGTATTATGACTGATACACTTTTCCCGGTTATGTGTCTTTCGACAAAGAGGAACATCGGAGTAAACAGACTGATGGAATTCATCGTTGACAACTGTCCTAATCCTACTGAATTTCCAGGTTTCAGGACAATCGAAGATACCGATGTCAGGATCGATCCAAAAGGGCCAACTTCACTTTTTATTTTTAAAACTTCAATTGAACAACATATTGGTGAAATCAACTATTTCAAAGTAATTACCGGAACTGTATCAGAAAGCCAGGACCTGCTCAACAGAAATAATCAGTCAAAAGAACGTATCAACCAGTTGTTTTCGGTTGCAGGAAAAACACGCACAAAAGTTGAAAAAGTATGTGCCGGCGACCTGGGTGTAACAGTAAAGCTTAAGAATACTAAATTCAACCAGACTTTATCTGTTTCTGCTTTCGATGTGCAATATCAGCCAATCCCGTTCCCCGAACCAAGGCACAGGACTGCAATAAAATGTTTGAATGAAGCTGATGATGAGAAATTAGGCGAAGCACTAGGCCGCATTCGTACAGAAGACCCTTCAATCACTGTTGAATACTCAAAGGAGCTCAGGCAGATCATAATTTCGGGACAGGGCGAATATCATCTGAATATTATGAAATGGCACCTTGACAATATTTATAAAATTGCCACAGAATTTGTTGCTCCCCGTATTCCATACCGCGAAACCATTACCAAGCCGTCACAGGCCGATTATCGTCATAAAAAACAAACAGGCGGAGCAGGCCAGTTTGGTGAAGTTCACATGATAGTTGAACCATACATCGAAGGCGCACCAAACCCTGTAAAGTTTAAATTCGGCTCAAAAGAAATCAATATCTCTGTCCGCGGAACTGATATTCACGAATTACCCTGGGGCGGTAAACTTGTATATTTTAACTGTATTGTCGGCGGCGCTATCGATACGCGTTTTTTACCCGCTATTTTAAAGGGTATTATGGAAAAAATGGAACAAGGCCCACTCACAGGTTCCTATGCACGTGATATCCGCGTTTGTGTTTATGACGGTAAAATGCACCCCGTTGATTCCAACGAAATTTCATTCCGTCTTGCAGGTCGTAATGCTTTCAAAGAAGCATTCCGCAACGCCGGACCGAAGATACTTGAACCTATTTATGAAGTTGAAGTTTACGTTCCTTCAGATGCAATGGGAGATGTAATGGGTGACCTGCAGACGCGCAGAGCAATGGTTCTGGGTATGAGCAGCGAAAAAGGATTCGAAGTTATCAAATGTAAAGTTCCCCTTGCTGAAATGAACAAATACAGCACAACATTGAACTCAATAACCAGCGGCCGTGCAATGTATTCCATGAAATTCATGGAATATGCACAGGTACCACCCGATGTTCAGGAAAAATTGCTGAAAGAATACGCAGCACAGGAGGATGAAGAATAATACCAGAGCCCTGACGATTTGCCGGGGCTTTTTTTTTAACTTATTTTATTGTTTTATCTTTTACTGACAATGTAAATCTTCTTATAATTGCATAATATTTAAATATCTATATATATGGAAATGACTGTTTCATTTGAAGGCAAAGCCAAAGTAATTGCTGAATTTAACGGAATGAAGATTGTGACCGACCAGCCTGTTCCTGCCGGAGATGGTTCCGCCCCTACTCCCTTTCATCTTTTTCTGGCATCACTGGCAACATGCGCCGGGATTTTTGTAAGATCATTCTGCGATCAGCGGGGAATTCCTACTGATAAGATCAGTATCACACAGACAATGGAATTCGATCAGGCAACACACATGATTTCAGAGATGGAGATAAAAATAAACCTGCCTTCGGATTTCCCTGAAAAGTATAAAAACGCAGTGGTTAATGCCGCAGACCTATGCCTGGTAAAGCGCCACTCGCACAATCCTCCCAGGATAAAGACTATCGCTGTTATAGGTTAATCACGTATTACGCAATAGAAAGGAAAAGCCTTAAACTTTTTTAAGACCCAAATTCCAAGACACAAGACCCAAATTCCAAGGTAGCTTACCCTTGGGGCTTGGGGCTTGGATTTTGAGACTTGGGACTTATTCAATGTCTATTGCTAAGCATTAGAAAAAATCCAATTGATTAACCCGGGTTTAGTCAATATCTGTCTGACGACAATTCCTGCATTATATCCCTATACTCGTCCAGTAATTTGGATTTACTAATGAATCCCAGGTATTTGTAATTATCAGCAACAGGCAGGTTCCATGCTTCGGACTTCTCGAACTTTTGCATTATTACTTCCATTTTATCACTTAACTCGATGATTTCCGAAGGAACAACCATTAGGTCGGAAACATTCATCGAATCCCATAATTCTGATTTGAAAATAAGGTGTCGTACTGGTCGAGATAGACCAGACCAACAAGATTCTTTTCATCATTCAGTACAGGGTAAACATTTCTGCGTGAATGAGAGATTACACGTGTAAGATCTCTGAGTGTATTATTGTAATGTATCGGACTGAAATCTTTTTCAATTACATCGTTTATCTTCATCAGTATCATCACATTTTTATCCTTATCGTGCGTTATCAGTTCTCCCTGTTCGGCCAGACGTTTTGTATAAATAGTATTGTTCTCGAAATATCTGGCTGTTAAAAATGAAATTGCAGAAGTAATAATAAGAGGTATAAAAAGGCCGTATCCACCTGTCAGTTCGGCAATAAGGAAGATCGCTGTCAGTGGCGCCCCCATCACCCCGGCTAACATACCGGCCATACCTGCCAGGCTGAAGTTACTTTCAGATATCTTTACAAATCCCAGATAGTTTATTGCCCTTGCCCCGATAAAACCCAGCAATCCTCCAATGTAAAGCGAAGGAGCAAAAATTCCGCCTACACCACCCGCTCCTGTCGTTACAGCCATTGCAATAACCTTAAAAATAACAACCATAAAAAGGAAAAGGATCAGCATCCAGTAATCATCTTTAAAGCCATAGAAGAAGCTATTATTGACAAGTTCCGGAGCATTTCCTGCCAATACTTCTTTCAGAAAAATATAACCTTCACCATATAATGGAGGAAAAAGAAAAATAAGCACACTCAGGATTAACCCTCCTGTAATAACTTTTTTGTACGGACTTTTAAACTTTGAAAATCCGGTTTCGATAAATGCAGTCATTCGCATGAAATAGACTGATACAAGTCCTGTTAACAAACCCAGTACAATATAAAATGGAAGGTTTTCAAACACAGGCGGGGCGTCCAGTGTAAAATTAAAGATCACCTCCTTGCCCAGGAGAAAATTTGCAATAACTGCTCCTGTAACTGATGAAATAAGCAAGGGTACAATTGAAGAAAAAGTCAGGTCAAGCATCAATACCTCAAGTGCAAAAATAACAGCAGCAATAGGGGCCTTGAAAATTCCTGCAATCGCTGCGGCGGCTCCGCAACCGATGAAAAGAACCGTTGTTTTGTAATTCATTTTAAAAACACGGGCGAACCACGATCCAATAGAAGAACCTGTAAAAACAATCGGAGCTTCCAGTCCCACAGAGCCTCCAAAACCTACAGTAAGACTACTGCCAACCATTGAAGAGTATATATGCTTCTGATGTATTTTACCTCTGTAACGCGAAATAGACTTAAAAACATAGCTTATGCCATGAGATATGTTCTCTTTAACCACAAAACCCAAACACACCCAACACA
>CAZEWB010000407.1:0-4171 GCA_964515655.1 uncultured Bacteroidales bacterium | reverse complement strand
TGTGTTGGGTGTGTTTGGTTTTGGGTTGAAGAAGGCTTAATATTTTCGGAAAATAGAAAACAACTCACTTCCTTTTCAGAAAATATTAAGCCTTCTTCAATAAGAATTGTAACAAAGTCTGCCCTGAAGATAGAAATGTTTAAAAGAATATGTGAGGCAAGCAATCCCGAAAAGATCATAAAAAAAGGTTTTTCTGTGACCCGTGTTAACGGAAGGTCGTTGAAAAAGGCTGCGGCACTTAAGAAGGACGATGTTCTGGAAACCCAGTTAAGTGACGGGAAAGTGTTAAGTAAAGTTGAAACAATTATAACCGAAATATGACAAAGACAAAATCTGTAACATACAAAGAGGCATTGGCTGAACTTGAGTTGATAATGGAAAAACTCGAAAAGGAAGAAGTTGACATTGACGATCTGTCCGGCCTTGTTAAAAGAGCGTCTGAACTTCTTGCTGTATGCCGTGATAAGATTTATAAGACCGAACAGGAAGTTGAGAAGATACTGCTTGACCTTGAAAAAGAAAACCTGAAGGAAGATGAATAAAGTAATTATAATTCCTATTTTTTTATGTTTTCTGCAGATGCAGGCGCAGCCTCTGGAAATGAATACTAAAAAACCTGATTTTAAAGCTATCGAAAAAGAGATCAGTGATAAAAATTCGCAGTATTTCTACGAAACCCTGTTCAAAAAATATGATTCCGGTGATACCGGCCTTACAACAACGGACTACTGGTACCTGTACTACGGTTATTCGTTCGAGCCGAAGTATATGCCATATCAGACGATAGAAGAAATGGACGAGTTCAGAAAGATCACTCAGAAGAAAGAACTTGAAGAAAAAGATTTTAAACGTATCATTTCGATATCTGAAAAAGAAATGAAGAAGCTTCCTTTTGAAATGGACCTGCTATGGTACGAGTATGTCTCGTGGAACGGTCTTGGTGATTCCGCTAAAGCCAAAGTGGCATTTCATCAGTTCATGGGGATTGTTGATGCAATACTTGCTTCGGGGAACGGAATGGATTGTGAGACCGGTTTTTCGGTTCTGTACGTCAGTCACGAATATGTGCTGTTAAATATTCTCGGTTTCGAATTCGGCGGAAAGCAAAGTCTGACGGACGGCCTGTGCGATAAACTTGAAGTATCGGGAAATGAATATGGAATTAAAGCGCTTTTTTTTGACGTAAATAGAATTTTTGCTGTAAATTTGGATAATATAAACAAGTAATTATGAAGAACATTTTGTTTGCGTTACTTGCTCTTTCGGTTCCTTTCTGTTCCTGTCAGAAAGATGATGGCGACATTCCCGAACCCAAATATCCGCTATTCCTGATAATTGTCGAAGATGGCTTATTAGGCGGAATAGATGGCAGCCTCGAAACATATATTTCTGAAACGGCAAGAGGCGATTCATCTGCAAAAGTCATTGAATGGTCAGGTGCATCTGCAAAGGTACTACGTGATACAATCATAGAATATTTCAACAATAACAATATAATAGGTGCATTGCTTATAGGCGACCTGCCTTATGTTAAATTCGAAATGGATAACTGGGACAAACACGAGGAATTTCCATGCGACCTGTATTATGGCTCACCTTCAACTGATTGGCACGATTATGACGGCGACAGCATTTATGACGATTATTCTTCTATTAGCATAAGATATTTTGTTTCCCGTATTATGGGCACTGAAACAGAGATCAATCAGTATTTCGATAAAGTGCATAATTTCAGAACGACTTTTACTTCAACTCCGTTAAAAAGGGCAATGCTGTTTGTGGATAACGACTGGTCGGACATATATGTCACACAAAGATTCAGCATGGACTACATATATAGTTCGATGGACATATATATTGATACCAACGAGACCACAAGGCAGTGCTATTCCAATTATCTTACTTCTTCCGGGGCAGAATATGTGATGCAGCTTATACATGCTTCTTACCTGAAACTATATTTCGATCACCTCGGGCAGTACGAAACAATGTCGATATCCGAGATGACCTCTATGAATCCCAAGGCACGTTTTTATAATCTTTTCGACTGCTCGGCCTGCAACTTCGAATACGATAACTTAGGAATGAGTTATGTTATGAATACTTCCTACGGGCTTGCTGTAATGGGGACGACTAAAACGGGCGGCAATTACTATCCCCAGAGTTTTAACGAATACCTTGCCGACGGAGGCACATGGGGCGAGTCATGGGTCTACTGGTGGAATACGGGTGCTTCTTCTCTTGAATCAAAATGGACAATGGGACTTGTAATATTCGGCGATCCGATGCTGAAGCCAAACAAAACTGCTACCAAAGCCGGTAAAGTATTATCAACCGCTCCTGATCCCGAAACGATAGAAAAAATGGATGAGATAATGATGCGGACGAATTAGTCAGACTTACAAATCATACTCTTCAGGACTATACAAACACTTAACACTTAATATTTAACATCAAACACTTAAGTAATTGACTCTGTATACTATATGCTTCATTCAAAACGTTAAGTGTTATGTGTTAAATGTTAAGTGTTTGAAATCCATAAAGTAAACGATTACCCTTCCGTTTCAACCATATAAACAGCGTCCTTCTTTATCATTTCCTCAAGAGGAACGTTCTTCTCCAAAGCCTTTTTGGTAACTGCGTCGAGCCATGCAGGGTCGCTTTTTATTTTCTGTATATACATTTCAACACGCTTGTCAAAATCGGTCAAAGTGAAGTAACTGTATAATCTGTCGGTGAACCCCCAGGGAAAACTCTGGAGCAGGCCTTCGCTCGATTGAAGAATTATGATATTATATGAAAGTATATTCTTTATATATGTATCAGTGTTTACATCTTTAGGCGTTGGATCACCGGGTTTATAACTCTGCATATTGTAGTACAGAAATTCATGTCCCGATAATACTTTTTCCGGCAACTGCGAGTAATATATTCCCCACCAGAAACTGTCGCCGATGGTAAGTACAGAGGGCTTCTGAGCGTCCGGCTTCTCTTCGAAATGATAACCAGGGGAGCCATACCTTGGCTTTTTAATACTGAAAAGAAGATTCGTGGCATCTTCAACGTCCATGTCGTAAGCCCTTGGCATAAGTGGTATCTCAACAGTATCTGTTACAATGCCAGAAAGGTCGCATTGCATAGTGGATTCAATATATCTAATTAGAGAGTCTGTGACCAGTGACACACCATAGGAACTCCAGTGAACGCCTGTCTTTGGGAACAAAGGGTAGTGGCTTGTTTCTTTCTGTTCAAGAAAATATTTGTTGAAGTCAACGCAATTGATCCCAGATTCTTTGAACTTCTTTATGTAAACCTCGTAATTGTTAATTTTCTTTTGCTTCAGAATTTTTTCCGGAATGTATTCAGGAAAGAAAAAGCCCTTTCCGGGAGAGATCATTACAAACAATTTTACGTTCCTCTTTAAAAGAGAATCAGCGACTACTTTCAGTTTACTTACCTGTTCGGTTATTTTTTCTTCGCCGACAAAATCTTTTCCCAGGTATGAATCAATGTACTTCTTTTCATACAAGTAATCTTTTTTGCCAACAATGATGTCACGTGCACTTGCCTTGCTAAAGAGACTAAATAGTATCTGGTTGTGAAGACGTACATAATATGGCCTGAAGCCAAATGACTGATTTGTTTTTTCAGTAGTATATTTCTGATATTCTTCTGAAATCCAGTTATCCCACGAAAATCTCACTTCCTCGAGAGCAGGAATGTCGCCCATCAATGGCTTTTCCCATTTAAGCGTGAATATTTTCTGAATTGCAGGAAACCACAAAACAGCCATTAATAAGGAGAAAAGTACCGTAGTCAGCCTGGTGCTGTTCATTTAAAATCTGAAGTATATAAAGGGATTGAATCCTGAAGAAGTAATGAACGAAATGCTAAGGATAAGTAGTATCAGACAGATCCCGGTGTAGATAAGATGATTCTTATTGTTGAATTTACTGAAGAAGAAATTGTTCCCCCATTTTTCTCCGAATTTTGTTGCAGTAATAAATGAGAAGAATACAGCAACAAAGAAAATGATAGTAAAGTGTGAATTGTCGTCATAATTGAAGCAACTGAAGTTGAACGAGAAGATTTTAACAGCATCTGGATCTATCTGAAAAAAACCCAGCCAATTATTGTAGCAACCAAAAAACCAAACACACCCAACACA
>CAZEWB010000406.1:0-4173 GCA_964515655.1 uncultured Bacteroidales bacterium | reverse complement strand
CAAAAATGGAGAAGAAATTGTGGCTGGAGGCTGCAAAGGATTTTACCTTTGTAACTGGCAAGGATAAGTTCTATTATGATGCATGGTACAATCTCGGGCTTTGCCAGAATGCCTTGAAAAACACCGATGCTGCCATTAGCGCATTCACAAAAGCCATCGAAGCAAAAAAAGATTATTACGATGCATACCTTGCCCGCGCCGATGTTTACGAAAGTACCGGCAAAAAGAAGGAAGCCGCAGCCGACCTTGATGCAGTTCTTAAAATGAAACCCGACAATATAAAAGCATGGGAACGCAAAGCAGGTCTTGATATTTCTCAGAAAAACACCGAAGAGGCAATGAAAGACCTTTCAAAGGCAATTAATCTGAAAACAACGAATGCCACCACCTATAATCAAAGAGCCGACATTTATATTTCTCAGAAAAAATCAGGCGAGGCACTTGCAGATCTGAATTCTGCCATAAAACTCGATGCTGCAAACAAGGATGCATTTTATAAACGCGGCAATATTTATTTTTCGAATGGAGAGTGGGGGAATGCGTCTGTCGATTATGCAAAGGCAGTTGAACTGGGTTTGAAAAACGAAGAAGTTTACGACAAACTTTCGGAGTGCTATTATAGCCTTGGTGATGCAGATAAAGCCCTTGCTGCATTCGGTGTTCTCATTACAACCTATAAAACAAAGAATCCCATAATTTACCGCAGACGCGGAGAAATGTATAATGCTAAGACCAACTATGTTGAAGCAGTTAAGGATTTCGGGAAAGCAATTGTTTTAGATAATGCCGATTATGCTTCGTATTACGGAAGGGGTTATGCATATTCCATGCAGGGAAAGACCAAGGACGCAATGGCACTGCGCGATTTCAACAAAGCAATAGAACTTAAATCTGATGCCGGTGATGCTTATCTTAAAAGAGGTATCTATTATTACAATAAAAAGAAATATGACGAAGCTTTGCAGGATTTCAACAAAGCAGTAAAATACAGCGCATCCGCCGAAGCATATTATTACAGAGGCGCCGTGTACGACGAAACAGGAAAACCCGACCAGGCTTGCCAGGACCTGAAAAAGGCTGCCGGGATGAATTACAAACCCGCTGTTGACAGATCTAAAAATATTTGTCCTTGATTGCAGTTGAAAGTTGGCAGTAGGCAATTGGCAAAAGTTGAAGTATTGCCAACTGCCTATTGCCAACTGCCTATTGCCAACTGCCGACTTTTACTTTATCGCCTGAATAAACACTCCCAGCGGAAGCTTTTTCCCGAATCTGTCAAGCAGAATAAGCTCGCCGAAAGTGTAATTGAATTCTGTTCCGAAGATCTGCAGAAAAAGGTTTTCGAGGATGTATGAAGAGAATCCGAGAGAGTATGTATTTATTACAATAAAGAACCGTTCAGGATCGGCAAGCAAAGCAACATTTTTCAGCAAAGGCTCAATGTCTTTTTCCAGTTTCCAGTTTTCACCGTCAGGGCCGTGGCCGAATGCAGGAGGGTCGAGAATTATTCCCTGGTACTTTTTATTTCGTCGTGTTTCGCGGGCAACAAATTTGGGAGCGTCTTCAACAACCCATTTTATATCGTTCAGTTTGCTTTGCTGCATGTTCTCGTTTGCCCATGTAACGACCTGCTTTATGCTGTCGAGGTGACTTACGGATGCACCTGCAGCCCTTGCTGCAAGCGAAGCTCCGCCGGTATAGGCAAAAAGATTCAGCACATTTACTTCACCTGACTGTTTCAGTTGCTTTACGCTATCGTATATAAAATGCCAGTTCGATGCCTGCTCGGGAAACAATCCTACGTGTTTGAAAGAAGTAAGACCAAGCCTTAAGCGGATATCCTTTCCTTTTTCGAGTTCATACGAAACTACCCACTGGTCGGGCATTTCATTTTTCAGTTTCTTCCATATCCCGCTGGTCGGCGATTTTCCCACGAACTTAGCATGAGCGGTCTTTTCCCAATCTGCTTCGCTCATATTTCCATCCCACACAGCCTGCGGCTCAGGGCGAATAAGAATGTATTTTCCGAAACGTTCCAGTTTTTCGAACCGGCCGCAGTCGATCAGTTCGTAGTCTTTCCAGTTCGATGGTGTGAGGGTGGTGATCATAAATAATATAGTATGGCAAAGGTAATATTTATAAAATTCCAAATCCCAAAATCCAGGCATCAATTTCCAAACAAATCCAAAATAATAAGCACAAAATCCGAACAGTCGATTACGCCAGAGGTGTCGGAAGACCGAAGTCGGAAGTCCGAAGTATGGCTTCCGTCTCCGGTTTTGAATTTCGGTATTTTGAAAATAGAATTTGTTTGATATTTGAAATTTTGGATTTGGGATTTATTTGAGTTCTGGAAATTGTGATTTAGAATTTAAAGAACTTATGTGTCAGATGCTCTTCAGATCATAATATGCACCTCATTCAAATCAAAGTGCTCTGTTTTTCCTTCGTGTTCCAGAATTATCCTTCCGAATTCGTCAACACCTTTATTTATTGCGGTAAATTCTTTTCCGTCATTCAGTCTGAAACGGCATTCCTGGTTATAACCATAGAGAAGGGAGTGGTATGAATCATTCAGGATGTCCCACTTATGATTTTCGTATAAGAACAATCTGCCGTCGATGCAGGACATGAGTGTGCCGAGGATTTCCTTTATCCTGAAATTTGTGCCGGTGGAGTGAATTAACGAAATCGCATCAAGGCCGGCGGGAAAAACCTCCTGATTAACGTTTAGACCAATCCCGATGATCGAATACTGGATGTGAGCGCCGGAAATGTTATGTTCGATGAGAATGCCGGCAACCTTTTTCTGATCCATCAGAATGTCATTCGGCCATTTTATCAAAAAGTCGGATGAATAAAGACTGACAAGATCACACAGGGCAAGTGATATGGCCCGTGAAATATAAGACTGCTTTTCTGCTTTCTGTTTGTACGGATAAATCACTGAGCACAGGAGGTTCTTTTCAGGTTCCGATATCCACGTGTTTTTCCCCTGTCCTTTCCCGGCCGATTGTTCATCAGCAACAATTACCATTTTTTCAACAGGTTTTCCATCCGATATCATTTGCCTTGCAACCAACTGTGTCGAGTTGCACTTTTCGATAAATAAAGTTTTGCTGTTTATCATGATTTTGGAAATTCAATAAAAAACGTTGTGCCCTGATCTTCGGCAGTAACAAACCTGATGGTCCCGTTCATTGTCTCCACTATCCTTTTTACGATCGCAAGTCCCAGCCCCATCCCGCTTGATTTTGTGGTAAAGTTAGGAGTGTAGAGCCTGTCCTGTATTTCTGCCGGGATCCCGATGCCGTTATCTGTGATCTTTATCATCACTTCCTGTTCGTAACCGGTCATTTCAATTTTTATTTTTCCTTTACGGCCATGAGGAATCGCCTGAATGGAATTCTTAATGAGGTTATTGAACATCCGCAGCATGTGTTCTTTGTCGCCGATAGCCCACAGGTCTTCCTCGTTATTCATCGTCAGCGAAAAATCAACATAGTCGATGTGCCCATACAGCGCTGAAAGGGATTTTCCCATTTCGACCAGGTTTACTTTTTCGTTCGACGGGAATGGCATTCGTGCAAATGTAGAGAATTCGGATGCAATGGCCGAAAGGCTGTCGATCTGTTCTATCAGTGTCTGTGTAACTTTATTGATCATACTATCCCAGCCCGGTTTCTGCTCGTGGTATGCTTTCTGCAGGTACTGTATGCTTATCTTCATCGGCGTAAGCGGGTTCTTTATCTCATGTGCTATCTGCTTTGCCATCTCCCTCCATGCTGTTTCACGTTCCGATTCTGCAAGCAGTTTTGCACTCTGCTCAAGTTCATCAAGCATACGGTTATACTCCCCGACAAGAGCGCCTATCTCATCCGTCCTGTCGTATTGTATCGGTTCGTTTGACTTACCAAGACTTACATTCTGCAATTTCTGCTGGATCATGGCCAGAGGTTTTGTCATAGTATCCGAAAGCCACCATGTAAGCCAGATGCCGATAATGAAAAGAATAAGAAGTATGTTTATAAGTGCAACAATAAAATCGCTGATCTCCCGTGTAAGGTCGGTCTGCTTTGTAAAATAAGGCAGATTAAGATATGCCATCAGTTGCCCCTCCTGGTTGAAAAACGGTACATAACCTGAAAAAACCCCCCAAACACACCCAACACA
>CAZEWB010000405.1:0-4187 GCA_964515655.1 uncultured Bacteroidales bacterium | reverse complement strand
GAATAATAACAGCAGCTAAGGCCGCTACCTTTCAGCACTGAAAACGATGTACCACGCCTAAAATAATAGTTTAATTTTGACAAAGGTGAACCGCAGGACTAAAGTGATGGTCATTGCAGGTAAGTTGCGGCGAATCGTTACAGTTGCGTTCTGCAGAATTTGTTTAATAAAAACAACTATACTTAAAGATAAAAAGATTATTTTTACATCGTGGAAAAAATTGGTTTCATAGAGATTACAATAACCGGAGCAAAAGGGAATCTTGAGCTTGCGCCTGATAATTACGATATACGCGAGATTATATCTATTCTGGAACAAGCAGAGAATTTACTTTATCCTGGTGAAAAGCGCGACAGACCGGTTATAAGTTATAAGATCGAAGAAGGTTCTGTTAAACATATATTTAAAACATCTATACAATACATTATTGGTTTTAATGCTGTTATTGGTCAGGTTAATCAGGTTAAAAACATTGATTTCCTTGATATGTCAACAGCAAAAGCATTCGAGAATATTCAGGACATTTCAGCCAAACGCGATTATGCTTTTTCAATTAAAACATCGCTTGAAAACTCCAATGAAGTAAAAATTAACAGAACAACCAGGTTTTACAGAACTGAAGCGATTTGGGCAGATGCCGAATTTTATTTCTATGGTAAAGTCACCAATGCAGGTGGAAAAGATAAGGCAAACATTCATGTTTATACAGAAGAGCTTGGCACTGTAAGAATTCAAACTCCAATAAGTTTTCTGGAGCAATATGATGAAAACATGCTGTATAAAAAATTCGGTATTCGAGCTACCGGAAAACAACATTCTGAGACCGGCGAAATTGATACATCTACTTTAAAGTTTATTGAACTTGTTGATTATGACCCGAAATACGATGAAGAATATCTAAACCGCCTTATAGAAAAAGCCTCTGGAACATGGGCAAAAGTTAAAGACAAAGATAAATGGTTAAGAAATATCCGTGGTAGTTATGACGCCTAAAGGAGTGTTATGCGATACCAGTTTCTTTATTCGTTTATTGGATAAGAACGATCCTCTTCATAAGAATGCCAGAGGGTATTTTAAATACTTTACAGAAAATGATTTCACTCTTTTAATAAGTACTATTGCAATATCTGAATATTGTGTCGCAGGCGATTTACAGGAATTGCCGTTAAAGAACCTGCAAATACTACCCTTTAACCTTGATCACGCAAACCGGACAGGAGAATTTGCAAATATTGTATTTCAAAATAAGAAAACTATAAAACTTAAAGAACGCAACATTATTCCTAATGACACTAAACTATTTGCTCAGGCCGACTGTGAAAAAGCAGTTGAGTATTACATCTCTTCCGATTTTGAAAGTATTAAGATTTTTAAACTATTAAAACAAAAAACTAACCCGAAGTTTCAGTTTATTGATTTACACATTCCGTATAATGAGACATTTGGCCTACTTGAATTATAACAATTCCTAAAATATAACAACTTTATAAATTTTCTATTTCTATATTGCATTAGCAAATACGATATAAAGTTCTTATTTTTATACTTAAAGTTTTTCAATGACAATTCTGGAGTATATTGACCGTATTTCCACCCGCTTCAAGGCCGGAATATCTACTGAGCACAGTTACAGGGGGGATTTGCAGAATTTGCTTGAAAGTATTGCAACGGATGTACTTGTTACAAATGAGCCGGCAAGGGTGGCATGCGGGGCGCCGGATTATATTCTTACAAATAAAAATATTCCCGTTGGTTATATCGAGGCAAAGGATATAGGGGCTGATCTTGGCAGTAAAACATACAAGGAGCAATTCGACAGGTACAAGCAGTCGTTGAATAATCTTATAATAACCGACTACCTCACTTTTCAGTTATTCAGGGATGGTGTGCTTGTAACCACCGTTGTAATTGGACAAACAGAAGGCAACAGAATTACGGGGAAACCTGAGAACTATTCTGCATTTACCGACCTGATAAAAGATTTCAGCATATATGTAGGGCAGACTATTAAATCGGCAGCAAAGCTTTCGAAAATGATGGCCGGTAAAGCACGACTACTTGCCAATGTAATTGAAAAAGCCCTTTTACCGGCAGAAACTACTGATATAGTTAACGAAGCCAGGAACAATTCGTTGCGCGAGCAGTTCGATTCTTTTAAAACAATACTGATACACGACATAAACGAAAAAACCTTTGCTGACATATACGCGCAGACCATTGCATACGGCATGTTTGCAGCACGGCTACACGATCCGTCGCTTGAAGATTTTTCGCGACAGGAAGCGGCAGAACTCATACCTAAAACCAATCCCTTTCTGCGAAAACTTTTTCAGTACATTGCCGGATATGATCTTGACGACCGTATAAAATGGATAGTTGATGCTCTTGCAGATATTTTCAGAGCAACGAATGTAGCGGAACTCATGAAAGATTTCGGAAAAGCAATACAACAACACGACCCTGTAATTCATTTTTACGAAACCTTTCTTTCGGAATACGACCCCAAACTGCGTAAGAGCCGTGGCGTGTGGTACACACCGCAACCGGTGGTAAACTTTATTGTCCGTGCCGTTGACGATATTCTAAAAAGCGAATTTGGACTAGCAAAAGGTTTAGCAGATACAAGTAAGACAATAATAAAAATAAAAGAACTTACAAAATCAACACCAGACCAAAGGTCTAAGACTAAAGAAACCGAAAGGGAAATTGAAGTTCATAAAGTACAGATTTTAGACCCCGCAACCGGTACAGGAACATTTTTAGCCGAAGTAGTAAAACTTATATACAAACAATTCGAAGGACAACAGGGTATATGGAACAACTACGTTGAAGAGCATCTCATTCCACGGCTTAACGGTTTCGAAATTCTTATGGCCTCGTATGCCATGGCACACCTTAAGTTGGATTTGTTATTAAGTGAAACCGGGTACAAAGCCACAAAAGAACAGCGTTTCAGAATATACCTTACTAACAGTCTCGAAGAACACCACCCCGATACAGGTACCCTTTTTGCTAACTGGCTAAGCAGCGAAGCAAATGAGGCTAATCATGTTAAAAGAGATACGCCGGTAATGGTCGTATTAGGGAACCCGCCTTATTTTGGGTTTAAGTCAAATGAAGGTAAATGGATAAATGATTTAACAGAAGTCTATAAATTTATTGACGGAGTAAATATTTCAGAGAGAAAACATAGATTGTCTAATGATTATGTTAAGTTTATTAGATATGGGCAACATTTTATTGAGAAAAATGGTGAAGGTATTTTGGCATATATAAATGATCACGGATTTTTATTTAACCCTACATTTAGAGGGATGAGATGGAATTTATTAAATACATTTGATAAAATATATATTCTTGATCTTCATGGCAATTCAAAGAAAAAAGAAAACGCTCCGGATGGTTCACAAGATGAAAATGTTTTTGACATTATGCAAGGAGTAAGCATTAACATTTTTATTAAGACTGGTATTAAAAAATCCAACGAATTAGCTAAAGTATTTTATTTTGATGTTTTAGGCAAACGAGAAACAAAATATGAGTTTCTTGTTAAAAGCTCTGTTGAAAAAGTCGGATTTAAAGAAATAACACCTGAAACTCCTTTTTTCTTCTTTCTACCTATAAATAGTGCAAATAAATCTGAATACTCGAAAGGATTTGTTTTGAACGAGTTGTTTAAAGTATGTGTTACTGGCACAGTGACAGGAAAAGATGATCTATTAATTGGGCAAACTGTTGAGTGTTTACAAAAAACGCTTTCCGAAATAAATGATAAAAAAATAGACATTAATTATATTAAAAAAATAGATTATAGACCTTTTGATAAGCAAGCAATGTATTTCATTCAAACTTTTTCAAAAAATCCATATCCTAACATAAATGTTCCTGCATCCTATAGAAGCCGACATAATGTAATGAAACATCTTACTTATGATAATTATTGCCTTATTTTCGGAAGACAAGGACAAGTTGTTGGTGAAATGCCATGGAACATTATCTTTATTTCAAATATGATAGTTGATTTGAATATATTTTATAGGGGTGGTGGAATTGTAAATCCATTATATCTCTATCCTGACACAGAAGAGTTTAAATTTAATGAAAATGTAAAAAGAACTCCTAATCTTAACATGGATTTTGTAACACAAATTTCCCAAAATCTCAGGATACAGTTTTCATTCGAAAAA
>CAZEWB010000404.1:0-4210 GCA_964515655.1 uncultured Bacteroidales bacterium | reverse complement strand
CCATTCAGGCATTCTTTTGTAATGCTCAGACAACAACAATAAAAGGACGGATTACCGATGCTACAACGCTTGAACCCATTTCGTTTGCCAACGTATATTTCGAAGGTCTTTCAACCGGAACTATAAGTGATTTTGACGGGTATTACGAGATAATAACCGAAAGGATAAAAGACTCTCTTTCTGTTTGTTTTATTGGTTATTTATCTGTACGCAAGCCGGTTGTAAGAGGTGTTAATCAAACCATTAATTTTCAGTTACAGCCATCGCCTATAAGTCTTTCGGAGGTTATTGTTGTTCCGGGCGAAAATCCGGCAGTTAAGATTCTTAAAAAAGTATGGGCAAATAAAAACCAGTGCAATATTGACAGACTTGAAGCGTATGAGTTCGAAAGTTATACAAAGACCCAGGTCTATCTGCGAAAACTATTTAACATGAAATCGGGAAAAGATACAAGCGCAAAGGGCTTATTCAACTCATTTTCGATGATTGCAGAAGACGGAACTATGCCTGCGTTGCCTGTATATATGAGTGAATCGTTCTCGAACATCTATTACGTTAAGTTCCCCGAAAGAGAAAAAGTTGTTGTAAAGGCAACAAGTACAAACAGTCTTGCCGAAATAGAAACGGCTATGCTTACCCAGCTGATTCAGAAAAGCACAAAATATAACTTCAACAATAATTTTGTTAAAATACTTGACAAAAACTTTATTTCACCGGTTTCAACAGTAGGTCTGCTTTATTACAAGTATTACCTGATGGATAGTCTCTACCTCGACGGCAGGTTTTGCTACGAGATTATGGTTATCCCCAGAAGAAAAGAAGACCTGGTATTTTCAGGAACAATGTGGATAAACGACAGCGCCTTTGCACTAAAACGTATTTCGGTTGAAACAGATAAATCGGCTAACCTTAACTTTGTAGACAGAATTAAAATTCAGCAGGATTACGAAGCTGAAAAATCGGGCGCATGGTTTCCTGAAAGAACAAGAATACTTGCCGACGCTATTAATATTTTTATAAGCTCTTATGTTGTAAATACGGATTTTGACTCCCGGAAAACACATCCTCTGTCATTTTATGATACCGAACTTATTATGAACGATGATGCAGAAAACTTAAACGAAAAGGAATGGGAGAATATAAGACTGCGGGAGTTGGATGTTACAGACCTTGAAACCGGAACAAACATTGACAGTATTAAGAATATAACAAGTGTTAAAATTCTTGCCGCCCTTGTAACTATGTCGGTAAAAGGATTTGTTAATCTTGGAAAAATTGAAATAGGACCTTATCTTTTAGTATATAAATACAACGATATTGAGGGAAACAGGTTCCGTATGGGCTTCAGAACCAATTCGGCTTTCAGCAAAACATTAATTACAAAGGGCTATGTTGCATACGGAACAAAAGACAATAGATTAAAATACAATGTACAGCAGGAAGTCTTTCTTTCGAGAAAAAACTGGGCCAAAGCAGGCCTGCAATATTCGGAAGATGTTGAAAAACTGGGTGCAATTGACGAATTTTATTCTAATTCGGCTTTTCACGCTTTCGCATCTTCGTTTGGCGGAGCCGATAAAATGAATTTTGTAAAAGTTGCACGAGTATGGTTAGAAAGCGACCTGTTCAGGGGCTTTACACAAAAAATCGTTTTCAAAAACAAAACATACCAGCCAATAAGTCCCGATTACTTTTTTGAATACTATAGCGACGAAAGCAAAACGCAAACACGGAGCAATATTAATGTTTCTGAAATTACATTTACCACACACTACCAACCCAAGGCGACCTTTATTATTGATAAAAACGAACGTTTCCCGGTTGCCCTTAAAAAAGCGCCGGCATTTACTTTAAACTATACTATCGGAATTAAAGATTTTCTTAACAGCGATTTTCAATATCATAAGGCCTCTCTTGGAGTTAAACAGTCAATGCATTTAGGCGGACTTGGCGTTTTTTCTTACGAAACCAATTTGTCAAAATGCTTTAGTCCCCTTCCGTATCCGTTGCTTACACTTTTTACGGCAAACGAATCATTTTTTCGCTCCGACCGTACCTTTAACCTTATGAAATACGGTGAGTTTATTGCCGACCAATCAATAGAACTTTTTTGCACATACAGGCAGGATGGTTTTATTATGGATAAACTGCCGTTGATCAAGAAACTTCAGCTGCGTTCGGTTGCAACTGCTGCTATTGCTTACGGTAGTTTTGACGAAAAAAGAAACGGTACATACAACCAGATTACCAATCCCGATGGAATATTACCCGAATTCGACAGTAACGGCAACAAACTTACCGGCTTTAAAATGCTAAGCCCTAATAAGCCATACGTTGAACTATCGTACGGAATAGAAAATATTTTAAAAGTTTTTCGCATTGACGCTATTCACCGTTTATCGTATCTGAATGAAGATGCAAACGGAGAAAAACCGACCAAATTCGGTATTAAAATAAGCGCTGTATTCAGGTTTTAACCAAAAAATCTCCCTTAAAACTGCAGTACACTTTGTCGGGGGATGCTATTTGGGCATTTACTACTATTTTTCCTTCTTCGTTCCTTATTTTAAAATCGCCTGTTATTTCTGCATTTTCTTCAGGTATTACAGGATTCTGAAATTTAATTGTATTTGCCTCGTTAAGCATTATATCGCAACCTGAAATTTGCGCAACTATATCTTTTATTATTTGAATCATACATACCCCGGGCAATACCGGGTTGCCGGGGAAATGGCCTTTAAAAATATCATTATGGGGGTTTATTGTAAATATCGATTTTGCAGTATTTTTATCGTCGCTGATCTCCAGTGAAATAATTTTATATAAACTTCCCTTTTCCATGACTTTTACTTTAATTTAAAAAGTTCGCCCGAAACCTCTTTATTAATCGTCTTGTTTTTGAACCAAATGCTTGTAAAATCGCTGCCTGAATCGTACATAGTTATTTTTGTTAATGTATAATCCTTTTTATCAAAGTACATTTCAATCTGAGTTAATGTGCCCGACATAGTTTTATTAACCGGAATAAGTTGAACATAGTACGTCTCATTATTTTCCTTATAATCTATTTTATAATTCTTTTCAGCCGCGGAAACATCTCCCAGAATAAAACTGAACATAACCTCGCCCAGGTTCTGAAACATTTTACTCGATTCCATGTCGTATTCTTTCGAGTTATTCTGATCCTTTACATAGGCCTTCTTCTTTGAAAGAATAATAAGCGATGAATATGGTTCGGTGTATTCCCATCTGATCGAAGAAGGGCGTTTAAACCAAAACTTTCCTTTTGAAATAACCGGCTGATTCATTTTACTTATATGCTTTTCCTGAACAAAATCGCAGGCAATAGTGCTTGTTTTACTTGTCGCCGATTGAAGGTTCTTTTTAAAAAGCGAAGTATCTTTTAATGCTTTGAATGTTGTCTGGGCTTCAACAGAGAATGAGGCGGTAATTATCAGGAAAGTTGTTACAAAAAGGAATTTAGTTTTCATACGCCTCAGTTTTTATTAATTCATCAAGTCGTTTTATTGTGTAATTATTTGCTATTGTGAAATCAAGAAAGTCATTTAGTATTTCAACAGTAATTTTTTGACTGTCGTGCAGAAGGATTACAGATCCCGGTTTCAATTTTCTTTTTAGACGTCCAAGAAGTTTTTCGCGGTTATTATGAATAGTATCAAAAGATCTGAGCGACCAGCCAACAATAGAATAATTCATTTTTTCTGCCGCTTTTTTAATCAAAGGATTTGTGATTCCATAAGGAGGCCTGAAGAATTTTATTTTCTTTGATATCAGGTCTTGAATTATCATTTCGGTTCTTTTTAAATCGCTGCTGATTTTTTCAGAAGACCAAAAATCAAACCAGAAATTATGAGAGTAACTATGGTTTCCAACAATATGCCCTTCATTAATAATTCTTTTAAAAACATCCTTATTACTTTCAATTCTTTTCCCTATACAAAAAAAAGCCGCTTTAACATTATATTCCTTAAGAATATCAAGAATAGCAGGAGTATATCCGGCAGGCCCGTCGTCGAATGTGAGAGCAATTATTTTCTCTTTTGTTTTAGCATAGTTTACTGCTTTAATAAAAAAGTTTGACCTAATATTAGTCACTCCGATTGTAACTGCAGCGAGGTATATTAATACAAAAACAAGATATTGAATTATACCGATTTCAAAATACGCCTCAAGCAGAAGAAGCGCTGCA